>JAIRMP010000088.1 GCA_031258615.1 Spirochaetaceae bacterium
GAAACGATGTGAACGCTGTCAAGGCGGCGCTGGGGTATTTCAGCAACGGGACGCTGGTCGCGAGCGCATCAACGGCGGTTCAGGCGTTAAAGCCGAGCGGGGCCGTTACGGCGTTTGGCTCTCTGGTGAGCGCGGCGAAGACGCTTGTCATCTCGACAAGTTCCACTGCGGAAACTGAGGCTACGCTCGACGTTCCGGCGGGGCTGGCGCTTACCACGAGCGATACGCTCGCCTCGGTTACGACACTCACGGTGAACGGGACGCTGACCGCTTCAAGCGCGACGTTTGCCGGGCTTACCGCTAACGTTTCCGGCACGGGCGCCCTCACAGCGGGCGTGGTGGGCGCTACCGAGGCGCCGTTCATCATTGAGAGTGGCCTTGCTCAGGCGGCCCTCGCCTCGACCGACATCACCGACGATAACCTGACGATTCCGGCAAGCACTGTCCGCACCTTCACTGGAGCGGCGGCCCCGTCCGCGAACGTTACGGTGAACGGCACGCTTAATGTGAGTACATCGCTGACCATCGTGGCGACTAAATCCCTCACCGCGGGCAACATCATCCTCGGTACAGGGACGTGGACGGCATCAGGGGCCTCCGCAACAATCGCGCCGGATGTGATCACGCTGGGCAACAACGCCGCCGCCAAGTTTGGCGCGGACGACGGCACGAGTGCTACGGTTCTGACCGGTACCGCAGATGTTACCAACACGTTTACCGCAAGCGGCGGGACGGTTACGCTGGGGCAAAGCACCAATAAGCTGACCATCACGGGTTCTGCGGCGGCGGCAACGCTCACCACAGGGGCCACCGCCGGGATCAACGTAAAGGCGGGGCTTGACATCACGACCGCGACCGTTGACATATCGGTGGCGGACACCAGCGTTATCAGCCTGGTAGACGCTGATGCGAACGGGGTAACGCTTGCGAACAGCAACAGCGTAATCCTGCTGGACAGCGCAAAGGCGACCGTTAAGACCAATTCTAAAAAAATCATTACCAATCTCACGGCTGGGGACAATGTCGGGGTTTGGGCCGAATCCGATACTGGAGAGGCAGAAGTCGGCAAGTTTGTGGGCGCGGAGAGCGACAACACCCTTGTGGAAGGCAACTCCGGCTTTGCTATCAAAAAAGGCATCGAGACGGCCAGCTAATTCAAAACGTGTCTCCCGGCGCACTTCACAGCCGGGGAAAAGTCCTGAAGTTTGCGCAAAGCAAGCCGCTTCGCGGCTTGTGACGCAAACTTCGGAGACAACCGCGTAGCGGTTGTCCAACCGCACAGCGGTTGTCCAGCCGTTGAGCGTGAAAGAGAGCGGGTTAAAGGGGGGCAGTCCTCCCGCCGCCCGGAGACGCAACAAATGGCAAGCCGTTTCGCGGCTTGTTCCCTATGCGTTAGTCCATAGCGGAGGGTGGCGGCGGTAAAAAAATTGGTGTAGTATGGTATTAACGTTTTATGGATTGTAACGACGCTAATATTTTTAACCGGCCCAGGCTCTTTGCGTTATGCTGTCTCGGACTCATAGCGTTTGTGGCTGCGGTTGCCGCTGTAAGCTTTTTTGCCGCGCTTCGCGGGGCGGAACAAACCATGGTTCCCGAAGTACGCGGCAAGGATATTGTTGAGGCGCTGCTGGAACTCCAGCAAAAGGAACTGTACCCGCGCATCGACCTGCGGTATTCAGGTTCCGCGGCGGACAAGGGGCGGATTTTGGAGCAGTCTCCCCGCGCCGGTTCCATCGTCAAGGCCGGCAGGCGGATACGGCTTGTTGTCAGCCAGGGAATGGTGCTTAGCGCCGTAGGGGACTATGTGGGGCGCAACGTTGACGATGTCCGTATGGAACTGCAAACGCTGTTTGCTTCGAACCCCCAGCCGCTTTTAACGCTCAAAGAGCCGTTCCTCTACCAGTATTCCGGCAAACCCGCGGGCGTCATACTGGAGCAGAACCCCGCGCCAGGCGTCAACATATTTTCGCCTGTGGAGTTGGAATTCGTGGTAAGCCGCGGGGAGGAAGAGAAGGCGGTCGAGATGCCGGCCCTTGTGGGCTTGAGTGTTGCGGACACAATGGACGAGATCAGCAAGTCCGGCATACGCTTCAATTTTTCCATACGGTTGGGGCAGAGCCGCAGCAGCGCGGAAACCGTCATAGCCCAGACGCCCGCGGCGGGCGTCCGGATGGAAGGCGACGACGTAGCCGAAATCACGGTCGCCTCCCCCGTGCGCAGCGATCTAGGCGAAAACGAGGTGTTCAGCCTGTTCAAATACAGACTGCCGGACAACCCCTACCCGCTGCCCGCCAAGCTGGAAGCAATCCTGCCCGGCGGCGAGCGCAAGACCCTCGTGTCCGTCGATCATCCGGGCGGCGATTTCAGCTTTCCTTACAGGCTGCCTGAGGGTTCAGTCCTCGTCCTTTCAGTGCTTAACCGGGAAATGTACCGCGAGACGGTGCGTTAGGGGCAAGGGCCGCGCCGAAAAACGCTGAAAAGTGTTTTTCGGCGCGCCGCTGTTTTAACAGTAGGCCTTTGCCCGCAGCGCGTTGCTTATCTCGTCCGTCCGTTTGAAAATCCCGTACAAAAACGGCTTGAGGATGTACTTGACGTTGCGTGGTTTTACCGGCATACCCTTTGCCTCCAGCCCGCGCTTAATCTGGTCGAACTCGCGCTGTAGGACTGGGATGAACGCTATACAGATGCACACCATGAGGCCCACATCGCGCGGTTCAACCTTGAAGATTTTTAACGGACGGCAAAATGTTTCTACCGCGTTAGCGAGCTGCATCGAATTGACGACGCCCCTGAAACTCTGGGTAATGTTGCAGACCAGGATGAGCCTGGCGAAGATCAGCGCCGCTTCCTGCCATGTGCCGGCGATAAGGTTTATGATCGCCGCCAGGGCGATAAAAGGCATCACGCCGCGCATATACAGCAGCGCGCTTTTTGGAGAAAGACGCGCAAAAATCATTACGCAGACATTAAAAACAGCGAGCGCGCCTATAGCCCGGAAATCGGATATAAAGAACACGCCCACAGCATAAGCGGCCAGTAAAAAAACTTTTAACATATTTTTCATTTGCTGCCCCCCATAACATTTGTAAGATTCTCGACAAGTTCGTCGACCGTCCGCGCGCTGGTGTCAATGTCAACATTGCGCCCTTTTAGACGGACTATAATATCCATGATCAACGGCATCTCCAGCGAGAAAGATTTTAGCGTTTCTACATTTTCAAGCAGCTCGTCCCGTTTGAATTCATGCTTGATGCTGCCTGAGTCCAGGATAAGAATACGATCAGCCGACAAAACCTCGTCTATAACATTGGTAACGTACACGATAGTAAAGCCTTTCTTGTGCAGTTCCACGATTATGTTGTGAATATCCTTCTTGCCCCTCGGATCAAGCATCGCCGTCGGCTCGTCAAATATGATACATTCGCACCGCATGGCAAGCACGCCGGCAATGGCGGCGCGCTGCTTTTGACCCATAGACAGCTCAAACGAGTCCGTAAAACGTTCTATCTTCATCGACTTTATCACCTCGTCGATCCGCCGCTCTATTTCATCCTGAGCCAAACCAAGATTCTTCAGCGCAAACGCTATATCGTCATGCACCTTTTCAAACACGATTTGGTTTTCAGGATTCTGAAACACGATGCCGGCTGTCCTGCGCAATTCAAGAAATTTGGTTTTGTCGCGGGTGTCTATGCCGTTTACAGTACAGGAACCGCGGCTCGGCCTCTCTATGCCTGCCATGATCCGGGCAAGCGTAGACTTACCGGAACCGTTGTGCCCCACAACCGCGACAAATTCGCCTTTTTCTATGCGCAGGTTTATTCCGGAAAGCGCCGCCTTCCCGGAAGGGTACGCATAGTACAGATTAGAAATCGCTATCATCTGTATTTATGCTGCCGTTTCCCCGGTCTTCGTCACCGGGGATATAGGGTTCGCCGTCCGCGTCCCTGCTTGAAATAAGGAATTTTTTTATTGCCGGGTCCAAAAATACTTTCAGCAAAAAAATCGTACCCACCTCTATCGGAAACAGAATCGCGTTCGCGACCACGCGCGTTGACGCGAACGCGATGAACGCCCTCTTATACATTATGACGAGCCACAGGCTCGTCAGCCCTATGTGTATGAAAACCAAAACCGTAAAGGTGCTGATGATCAGGCGAACCAAAAACTGCCTGTTGTTCTTTGTGTTGTAGAGCAGCAGGCCGTGTATCAGCCCCGTCAGCAGCGCGCTCAGGGTAAAGCCCGGAAAAAAAGCGCCTTTGGGGAACAGCAGCGCCCCTATCACATCGCCCAGGGCGGCCATACCAGCGCTCCATGCCGGTCCCAGCAGGATAGCGCATAACATGACCGGCACATACGCAAAACTTATGCGCAAAAACTGTGTCTGCACCGAAACAAGACGCTCCACAATGATCAGGATTGCGAGCAGCAGACTCGCAAGAACAAGTTTCTTCACTTTGGACATAACAAAACCTCCTTGGGGTTTGCCTTTTAAAATTACGCGGCGGTATAATTTCGCGCGCGTTCACGGTTCGGTCTTTGGCCTTGCCGTTCCGTTAAAAATGTAGTGATTGTAAAAGGTAGACTAACGTTACCTGAATTGAAATGCCATTGTGTAAGGCATCATAGGATCCTCCTTGGGTCGGTCCGCAATTTGCGGAAATTTCATCAAGGCATCCCCATCCCCGAAGTGTGGTCCCGGAACATGATGCCTAGTTTGCTGTCGTCCGTCTAAACAGAACAAAAGCCCTTGTTATTATAGTAGCAGACACCACAGGAAAAAGCAAGTTTTTTTTTGCTGTACGGCCTGCACCCTGCTCCCCTGTTTTTATGGAAGCAAGCGCCGCCCGGACAACCGCTGCGCGTTGAGCTCCGGAGTTTGCTACGCAAGCGCTACACGCTTGGACAACCACTCCGCGGTTGTCCAAGCAAACTCCAAACCGAAGCGTGTAACCCGCCTGCCTGCCTGCGGCGCAGGCTGGCCTTCTTTCACGCTCAGCGTGCAAGCGCTCCGCGCTTGCATAGGAGTTTGCGCCGCTTGCCACCCACCAGTGGGTTTAACGTACGCCAATGACTGAGGAGTCGTCCTTGCGAGCCGCTGAGCGTGAAAGCAAGCGGGTTGTGCCGTCCGCGTGCCCGGCAGCGGCAAACCGCGATCACGGCATGTCTTTCGATTCCTTATGTCCTAAATTCCCTGCTGGAATTTTAACCTACGTCCGGTAACGGCAGCGCGAAGGCGGAGACGCCAATTACGCTGACGGTAAGCCCGGCGGAGAACTATAGTCTTGCGGGCCTCACCGTTAGCAAAAACGGGGGCGGCACGGTAGACGTAAGCGGTTCCGGCC
>JAIRMP010000137.1 GCA_031258615.1 Spirochaetaceae bacterium
GGTAACATCAACAAAAAATTGGTAGTAGACCCTCACTATTATAAATTTCCTTACGGAACGAACCGCGTAAATAATGCAACGCTTACAAGATACCCCGCCGCTCTGCGGCGGGGCGGTTCATTTAAACCACTTTTTAGCGCCAATTGCACATAACGTTCCGGCTGTATGCGACGGTTTGCCAGATGAGAATAAGGGCTTGCGAAGCAAAGACCAGGGCTGGCAAAATGTGACCGTTGCCGCGGTGTGTGCCGGCGACACAACCCACACGCGGGTCCGAAAAGTCCGACCCCGCCATAGGCGGGGATGCGCCCAAATTTAAACGAAAATTGCCGGGGGCGCGCATGGACGCTTGAAAACGTGCCGCCATTCTGGTAGATTGTTGGAAAAGAATTGGAACTTTTTAAGGAGACCTCTGTGGTAAAAAATGAGCTTGTGCAGCGCAGTCCGGTCAGACTGCTTGAAAAAACTATTCAGGGCGGCTTAAAAGCCGGCGAGATTGGTATTTTGTCCGCTCCCAAGGGTATAGGGAAGACTTCGGTGCTGGTACAGATCGCGCTGGATAAACTGCTACAGGACAAAAAAATAATACATATTTCTTTTAACCAGCACGCCAGCCATGTTCAAAACTGGTACGGAAACATATTTGAAGAGATAGCGAAAAAACGACAACTGGAAAACGAGCGCGATGTCGCGGACGAAATTATCCGCAACCGCGTCCTGATGAATTTTAACCAGGAAGGCGTGAACAGCGACGTGATACGGCGGAGCCTTAAATCAATGATAGTTGAGGGCGGGTTCAAGGCCGATTCGATCATTATCGACGGGTTTGACTTTACGATTTCGGACCGGGTCCGCGTTTCCACGCTGAAAGACTTTGCCAGAGAGATCGGCGTTTCCGTCTGGTACAGCTGCGATCTGTCCGGTACGCCGCCTTACGACAAACACGGCATACCTGTCGTTGTAAAGGACATTGAAGACCTCATAGACGTGGTCATTGTGCTGGAGCCAAAGACGGCCTATACGGAACTGCGCGTCTCAAAAGAACACGGCAACTACAAGACGGAAAGCATCGTCCGCCTGGACCCCAAAACCCTCTTGATTCTGGAAAACTGAAAACGTTTTATGGCTATCCAAAACGCGGAAAGGCACGGTATGGGCGGCGATGTTTACGGTAAGACGCCGGAGCTTTCCCTCGTTGTCCCCTGTTTTAACGAAGAAGCCTCTATAAAACCGCTGTACGGGGAGGTACTGCGCGTTCTGGAAGCGGGGGACCGCATCAGGGATGTCGAGATCATTTTTGTTGACGACGGCTCGAAGGACGGAACGCTGACCGAGATAAAAAAGTATGCCGCGCTGGACGGGCGCGTACACTACATATCGTTTTCCAGGAATTTCGGCAAGGAGGCCGCGCTCCTTGCCGGGCTTGCCGGTTCCACCGGGAAGTATGTCGTTACGCTGGACGCGGACTTGCAGGACCCGCCCGCGCTGATACCGGAGATGTTCGCCTCCGTGAGCGGCGGCGAGTGCGACTGCGCCGCCGCGCGTCGGGTTACGAGGAAGGGCGAGCCGCCCGTGAGGTCATTCTTCGCGAGGTGTTTTTACCGGACGATGGCAAAGTTTGCCGAGATTGACGTTGTTGACGGCGCCCGCGATTTCAGGCTTATGAACCGCGTCTATGTTGACGCGCTTCTTTCGCTTGAGGAGCGCAACAGGTTTTCAAAAGGTATTTTTCCGTGGATAGGCTTCAGGACAAAATGGTTTGAGTACGAAAATGTAGAACGCGGCGCGGGCAAAACAAAGTGGTCGTTCTGGCGGCTGGCGGTATACGCGCTTGACGGTATATTCGCGTTTTCGTCAAAACCCCTTGCCATAGCGTCCGTGCTGGGCATCCTGCTCTTTCTGGCGTCGCTCATCCTGATTTCGTGGATAGTGATCGAAAAACTGATGGGGCATACCTTAAATGTGTACGGCTGGGCGTCCACAGTCTGCATAATCCTGTTTACGAGCGGTATACAGCTTTTCAGCGTGGGCATTGTGGGGCAGTACCTCGCTAAAACGTATACCGAAGTTAAACACAGGCCGCATTACATAGTACGGGAAGCGGCGTAAAGTTACGGCGTAAAGTTACGGCGTAATTCAATTTGAGTTTGTGAGGTTGGTGGGTATGGAGTATTCCGGAGCGCGTATTTTGATAGAAGCCCTCGTGGAGCAGGGCGTGGACACCGTTTTTGGCTATCCGGGCGGGGCGGTGCTGTTTATTTATGACGAGTTGTACAAACATTCGGACAGGATACGCCACATCCTTGTAAGCCACGAGCAGCACGCGGCTCACGCGGCGGACGGCTACGCACGTTCCTCCGGGAAAACGGGCGTCTGCATGGCGACTTCCGGACCGGGGGCAACCAACCTCGTTACAGGTATCGCCACCGCCTACATGGACTCTGTGCCGCTGGTCGCTATCACCGGCAACGTCGCCACCAACCTGCTGGGCAAGGACAGCTTCCAGGAGGTAGACATCGCCGGTATCACGATGCCGATCGTCAAGCACAACTGGATTGTAAAAGACGCTTCCGAGCTTGCCGAGGTTGTCAGGGAAGCCTTCATCCTGGCAAGGTCAGGCAGACCGGGCCCCGTCCTGATCGACATCCCCAAGGATGTAACGTCCAACAAGGCCGTGTGGGAGCCCGGCACAGCTGGCGACGCCGCCTTGAACGCCCGTTCAAGGCGGCTTTCGGCCCGCAACGCACGGGAAATGTTCGGCGAGGCGGACTTGGAGACCGCGGCGCGCATGATAGCCGCCTCAAAGCACCCGTTCATCTACGCAGGCGGCGGCGTGATAGCGGCGGACGCCTGCGCGGAATTGAAAGCCTTCGCGGAACGCATAAACGCCCCCGTCGCGCTGACGATTATGGCGCTGGGCGCGCTCAGCCACGATCACCCGCTCTGCACCGGCATGATAGGGATGCACGGGACTGTCGCGTCCAACAAGGCCGTGCAGAAGGCCGATCTGTTGATCACTATCGGCGCCCGCTTCTCTGACCGTGTTACCAGCCGCGCCGACATATTCGCCCGCAACGCAAAGATACTTCAGTTTGACATAGACCCGGCGGAGATCAACAAGAACATCAAAACCGACTTCGAAATCTCAGGCGATATCAAGCTGGTTCTCCAACGGATGCTGGCGGCGCTTACAAAGTATGGCGCGGCGGACGGCGCGACCGGCGCGGCAAACAGTTGGCACGACGAGATTGCCCACTGGAAAACAAAGGTTCCCAAGGCCCACCACAGGAAAACGGAGCTGCACCCGCGCTTCATCATAGAAGAAACGGGAAAGCGGCTGGGATGCGAGGCCATAGCGGTAACCGATGTGGGGCAGCACCAGATGTGGGCGGCCCAGTTCTATCCGCACACGAGGGCGAGGGCATTTTTAAGCTCCGGCGGCCTCGGCACTATGGGTTTTGGCCTCGGCGCCGCGCTTGGCGCAAAGGTTGCCAACCCCTCCCGTCCGGTGGCGCTCTTCACGGGGGACGGCTCCTTCCGCATGAACTGCGGCGAACTCGCCACGTTTGCCGCCTACAAAATTCCCGTTATCGTGATCATTTTGAACAACGGGACGCTCGGCATGGTGCGGCAGTGGCAACACCTGTTCTACGATCAACGTTACTCCGAAACCACGCTCGCAAGGCCGCCCGACTTCGTAAAGCTGGCGGACGCCTACGGCCTCCCCGCCTACCGCGCCGCTGACGAAAAGAGCTTCGTCTCCGCCCTGGACGCTGCGCTGTCCGACAACGCAGCCGGCAAAACGGCCGTCATCGACGCGCTGATCGACATAGACGAGATGGTCCTCCCAATGGTCCCAGGCGGCAAACCTGTAGACGAACAACTCCTGTAGCAGGCCAGGCAGGTCAGCCTGCACCACAGGTAGGCAGGCGGGTTATAAGAAGGGGGGCGCAATTTCCCCACCGTTTTCGCAAACCGCCACCGAATCGCCGCGCCCCCCTACGGCCGCACTTCGTTGCGGCCTACCCCCACTCCGGGACATCAACGACATTTCCAGGCGCGTAGCGCCGAAGCAATCGACTTGTCGAGCCTCCTCGTATGGATTGCTTCGCGCTTACAGGCGCTCGCAATGACGCCTTCACTATTCACTATTAACTGCGGGGATGAGGGCTTTCAACATCCAAAACCCGGTCCGGCGCGGAAGCTAAAGTTTCTGAACAACTCTATTGTTAATTGCTTACCACTCCTTAGAGGTATAGCCTTTGTCTTTGGGGCAGGTGATGATGAAAGTTTCCCCTGAGGGCTCAAGGACGTAAAAACCGTTTCTGAGAGCGTAGTTTTTTACGCTGTCGTCGAATACGACCCCCGCGACCGCGCCCAGGTATTTTCGCTTATCGTCATGCGCGTCGGCGTATAATCTGAGTTTTTTCATGCGTTCAACATGATCGTCTATATCGCTGATTTTTGTCTTGGTCTTGATTTCCACAGCCATAACTTCGCCGCCGTTCTCCAAAAAGGCGTCAATCTCCGCAAGTGTACGGTTTTGCCCATCGGTAATTTTAACATCGCGGGATACCCTAGTAAATGTAAAGTTCAGTTTCTGAAATTTCGCAACCAGATTCGGGACAACCATGTGTTCAACCATATCGCCGAGTCGCCCGGTAATTTCCCCGACTCGTTTGTCGGTTTCTTTCATCTGCCGGTCAGTTTCTTTCATCCGCCGGTCAGTTTCTTTCATCCGCCGGTCAGTCTCCTCGCTCATAGCTTTCATCCGCCGGTCAGTCTCCTCGCTCATAGCTTTCATTCGCCGGTCAGTCTCTTCCATTTGCCGGGCGTTTTCTTTTAACATAGCCCAAATCTCGTCAGCCGTGGTCTTCCACTCCGGTTGTACCGCTACCATATCCGTCTCCTGTCGTAACCATATACCAGTTTCAGCCTCGTGTAAAGGCAGCGCATTGCGCCGCGCCTCAGCCTGGAGTTTGCGTAGACAACCGCGAAGCGGCAAGCCGCTATCGCGGCTTGTCCCCCAATCCGGGGACGCCATCGTACCGCGCGGCAGGCGCGCCACAGGCGCCCCTGCCGGCGGCAAGCCGCAAGCGGCTTGTGAGTAGGGTGGAGTTTGCGCCGCCCGCCTGCACCAAACGTACGCCAGTAGCTGAGGAGTCGTCCTTGTCATCCGCTGAGCGTGAAAGAGGGCTAGCCTGCGCCGCAGGCAGGCGGGTTATAAGAAGGGGGGCGCAATTTCCCCACCGTTTTCGCAAACCGCCACCGAATCGCCGCGCCCCCTGCGGGCGCACTTCGTTGCGGCCTACTCCCTCTGCGGGGCGCTGCCCCGCAACGCCACGCAGAGGGGTCACGTAGTCCCCCCGAACCCCCCGGGAACTTTTCCCGCGGGAAAAGTTCCCGACATGTCGGCAAAACTTTCCCTCATGTCGGCAAAACTTTCCCTCATGTCGGCAAAACTTTCCCTCATGTCGGCAGAACTTTCCCTCATGTCGGCAAAACTTTCCCTCATGTCGGCAAAACTTTCCCTCATGTCGGCAAAACCTCCCGACATGTCGGCAGAACTTCCCGACGTGTCGGCAAAACATCCCGACGTGTCGGCAAAACTTCCCGACATGTCGGAAAACCCTCTCTCATACACCCAAAAAACTTCCATAAAAGTTGACAGGTACATATTGGCGTAATATCATTAAAATTCGTGGCGGCCATAGCGCCGTACCGCGATAAAATCATTGTTTTTGGAGGATTTTTATGAAAAAACTAGCTGTTAAAAAGGGTCAGGATGAGTGTATGGCTTGCTTGACCTGTGAAAATGTCTGCGCAGCCGCGTTTTACAAGAGCGAAGACACCACAACGCAGAACCTTTCCTGCGTCCGAATTACGAACAAGGGCGGCAAAGCAAAGGTGATTGCCTGTGTACAGTGCGGAAAGTGCGCGGAAAGCTGCGAGTCCAAAGCGATAAGCAAAAACGCGAAAGGTGTGTACATACTCGACAAAAAGGCCTGTGTGAATTGCGGCAAGTGTATCGAGGCCTGTCCCTTTAACCTTGTAGTCAAGGCAAAGGAACGGGAGTCGCCCAGCAAGTGTATCGCGTGCGGCATCTGTGTAAAAAACTGTCCAATGGACATCTTGTACATCAAAGAAGAGGAAGAGAAGGCCAAGGCAAGCTGATACGCAGAATCGTTTTGACTTGGGTGCGGCTTCCGCCCGGAAGCCGCACCCAAGTCCTCTGCCGGCGGCACAACCCCGCATACGGGATGAGGTATGTACCGGTCCTGCGGGGTAATGGCGCGCCATTCGTCATAAAAATAAAATTGCTATGCCTTGTACGTTTTAGCTTGCATATTTTTTAACATTGTATTAACATAATCTAAGTGATTTTATCACAAAAAAAAAATTTTCATGGAGGAAATTATGAAAATGAGTAGAATGTTTCTTTGGGTTACTATCGCCGTGCTTGTAGCGGGCGGTAGCGTGTTTGCGACAGGCGACAAGGATTCCGGCAGCAAGACAGCCGCGAAAATATCGGTTACCTTTGCCGGGACCGAGGCCGCCACGACGGGACAGAGTCGCATGATGCAGGAAGTCGCGAATAAACTGAACGCGACTGGCCGCTTTGAGGCATCCGTGCAGGTGAACGGCGCGTTGTCGAACAACACCGATGACCTTGTGGCGCAGGCAAAGAGCGGTGTACCGCTCGTGGTGCCGTCCGATCCGGGGCGTCTGGCCAGCCAGTTCAACATCCCCGACCTGAACATCCTGATGGCGCCCTACGTACTGACGGACATCAGCGCTCTTCAAAAACTGCCGGACACGGCAATTTTTAAGGGATGGCAGAGCCAGCTTGAGGCGCAGGGGATCACGTTTGTCGCGGATATGTACAACGGTTTCCGCAGTTTCTACACGCTGACGCCGGTCGCAAAAGTCGCGGACCTTAAAGGCTTGCGCATCAGAGGTTTTGGCAACAACATCGGCAACGCGCTTGCCAAGTATTTCGGTTTTGCCAACATCGGTATTCCGTGGGGCGAGGTACTGCCCGGTCTACAGCAAAAGACACTGGACGGCTGCGAGGTACAGGTTGCCACCGCTTACGGTTCGGCAATCTTCGATGTCGCCAAGAATCTTGCGCTGACCAAACACTATATGCTCCAGTCATCCTTCGTATGCTCAACCGATCTTCTTAATCGTATGCCCGAAGCGGACAGGAAACTGTTCCTTGATACGATTCAGCAGACCGCCAAGAAGTACGGTGATATTGTCGCTTCCGAAGAGGATGGCTTCTATCAGCAGATGAGGGACAAGGGCGTTACCATAACCGAAGTAGATATAAAAGAATTTGAAAATGCTATCGCTCCGCTGTATACCAACAATGACCTGGGCCTTTCTCCCGGTCTAAAAGACAGACTGTTCAGAGAGCTCGGTCTCTAGGCTGCAAAAACATTCCGGCGCCTGCCACCGGAATGTTTTTAAAGGGATGTTTGATGGAAGCTGTTTCAAACCAGTTTGAAACAGCTTCCATCATATTCCGTTTCTAACTATTCATTTAAATTGAGTCCGGCTGAGCAGCCTCACCGGATACTGCCCGAGGAGGGAGTTATGCGAAAATTGTACCGGTTTCTTTGTAAAGCCGAAGTAATAATCTGCGGGGTAGCCTTTATATTTCTTGTCGCGTTTGTTTTTATGTCCGCGATCCTGCGTTTTTTCCGGGTATCTATGTCATGGAACATAGATATGGCGATGTTTTTGCTTGCGTGGACAGCCTTTTTAGGCGCCGATATAGCGTGGCGCAGCGGTCAGCTTGTCGGTATAGACATGGTAACCCGCCGCCTGCCTAAGGCGCTTCAAAAAATAATCGAGATTCTGCTGTACGTGATCATATTCTGCGCCCTCGTTTTGATAGCGGCTTTCGGTATCAAACTTGGCGTCGCGGAGCGGCTTAGAAAGTACCAGTCGATACCGATTCCGTACTCTTTTATGACTCTCAGCATCGTTGTCACGGCGTTCTCGATGATGCTGTCTACCATACTAAAGATACGCCGCGCGGTACTCAGGCGCAATGAAAAGGGGGAAGCCAAATGACGTTGTTACTTGTTTGTTTTGTTGCTTTTTTGGTGCTGGGGATGCCCATCGCCTTTGTAATAGGGATTGCCGGTTTTGCCTACTTCGCTTCGGTGCCTTTCCTCAACTTTCAAACCGCCACCCAGATGATAGTCGCGCAGAGCCAGTCGTTTGCGTTCCTGGCCGTCCCATTCTTCATATTTGCCGGTAATTTAATGAACGTATCCGGCATTACGGACAGGCTCCTCAGCCTTGCCCGTTTGTTGACACGCCGGATGTACGGCGGTACGGCCCAGATAAGCGTTGTTATGAGCACGCTGATGGGCGGCGTATCCGGCTCCGCTACGGCGGACGCCGCGATGGAGACCCGCATCCTGGGCCCGGAAATGATGCGGATAGGCTACAAAAAGGGCTATATCTGCGCGGTAAACTGTGTTACCGCCCTCATCACCGCAACGATACCGCCCAGCCTCGGCCTCATCATATTTGGCTTTGTCGGTGAGGTATCCATAGGCAGGCTCTTCGCTGCCGGCCTTATCCCCGGCCTTTTAATGATGCTTTTCCTGATGACCACTACATCGATCACGAGCCGTGTCTACAAATTCGATCCGCCAAAAACGAAGGAGTCCAAACTAAGCGCCGGAGACCTGTTCAATAACCTCAAGGAATCGGTATGGGCGCTGCTCTTTCCGATCATCCTGATTGTCGGGATACGGTTTGGCGTGTTTACGCCGTCCGAATCGGGCGCTTTTGCCGTCATTTACGCGATACTGATAGGAAAATTCGTGTACAAGGAACTGACCTGGCCGAATTTCAAGCAGGCGCTTATCACAACTTTGAAGGACAACGGCGCGATCATGCTGATAATAGCTATGTCCGGCCCGTTCAGCTACGCGATAACCTGGGTAAAACTGCCTGTCGCGCTCAGTAACCTGATATTCGGCATTACCAGCAACCCGCAGGCCCTCGTTCTTATCATGCTGGGCTTCCTGTTCATAACGGGGATGTTTGTTGACAGCAATGTAAATTTCCTGCTCCTGACGCCGATCTTCCTGCCTATGGTAAAGGAAGCGGGCATAGATCCGGTGCATTTCGGCGTGTTGATGGCAACCGTCGTCACGCTGGGGGTAATGACTCCCCCCATAGGCTCGGCACTGTACACGGTCTGCGGCATAATAGACTGCCCGCCGGAGGAGTACACATGGCATTCGCTGCCTTTCCTGGCGGCGGTGCTGCTGGAACTTGCGATCCTCGTATTCCTGCCGGATTTGGTGCTGTGGATACCGAATATGGTCTTTGGTAATTGAGGCGGATTTTGCTTTATGATGATGAATGAGGCAATCAAAAAAAAGATTGAAGAGTCAGGGCTGGTCGCCGTGCTTGTGGTTGATGACGCGGCGGACGCCGTTCCGCTGGCAAAGGCCCTGCTGCGGGGCGGAGTCGATACGATCGAACTGACGCTCCGCACGCCGGCGGCGTTTGACGCGCTATCAAAGATAAGGGCCTTGGCGCCTGAGATTACAGCCGGCATAGGTACGATCCTTACGCCTGCGCATATTAAAGAGGCCAAAGACCGCGGAGCGGCCTTTGGCGTCGCGCCCGGTTACAATCCAACCGTGCTGGATGCCGCGAAAAACTTTGCGCTTCCCTATGCGCCTGGTATAAGCACAGCTTCCGAGATAGAGGCCGCCTTTGAGAGGGACTGTAGGACGCTGAAATTTTTCCCCGCCGAAAGCCTGGGCGGGCTTTCCTACCTTAAAACTGTGAACGCGCCGTACGCCCACCTCGGCATACGGTACATACCGCTTGGCGGTATCAGCATCGTCAACCTTAAAGACTACCTAGAAAACGAGGCTGTACTGGCTGTCGGCGGGTCATGGCTGGCGTCGCGCGATCTGATAAGCGAAAAGAATTGGGATAGAATCAGCCGAAACTGTGAGGAAGCGATGAGTATTGTCCGTCAGGTAAGGGGAAAATGATGTCCAAGTTAGTTACCTTTGGTGAAATTATGATGCGCCTGCAAACAAAGGCGGGCAGGCGTTTTCGGCAGAGTCTGCCGGGAGATATGGAAGTAATATTTGGCGGCGCGGAAGCGAACGTGGCGGCCTCGTTTGCGCTGCTCGGCGGCGCGGCGGCCTTTGTTACCGCCCTGCCGGAAAACCCCATAGCGGACGCCTGCCTGGGCAGCCTGCGGTCCCTAGGCGTTGATGTTTCCGGTGTTGTTCGCGGCAAAAAGGGCCGGCTCGGCATCTACTTTGCCGAAGCGGGCGCGAACCAGCGTCCCAGCAACGTGATCTATGACCGCGATTATTCATCGGTTTCGATGGAAAATCCAGGGAGCTACAGATGGATCAGGGTTTTCAGGGGAGCGGATTGGTTTCACACAACAGGGATAACGCTGGCCCTGTCAAAAATTGCCGCACGGACAACCGTTGATGCGGTAAAAAAGGCAAAAAAGGCCGGCCTTACCGTGTCCTTCGATCTTAACTTCCGCAAAAAACTCTGGCGCTGGAAAAAAGGAACGTCTCCCAATGAACTTGCCGGCAGTGTGATGGGCGAACTGCTGCCGTTTGTTGACATCCTTATCGCCAACGAGGAGGATGTTGGGGACGTTTTAGGCATAAAAGACGACAGCCTGGACACTGCCAGCGGTTCCATCAACGTTGGCAGGTATCCGGGCATAGCCGGGCAGGTAGCGCAAAGGTTTCCGAACATCAAAAAAATCGCGTTCACGCTACGTGAAAGCATCTCGGCGACGCATAACAACTGGGGTTGTATGCTTTACGATACGGCAAGCGGCGCGGTACACTTTGCCCCGCAATCAAACGGCTCGTACAGCCCCTACCGGATAACGGACATAGTGGACCGCATAGGCGGCGGCGATTCGTTTGGCGCCGCTCTGATTTACGCTTTGCAGGACGATGAGCTGAAACAGGATGATGAAAAATCCGCCGCCTTTGCCGCGGCCGCCTCCTGCCTCTGCCACTCGATCTACGGCGACTTTAACTATTCCACAAAGGACGAAGTCCTTGCCCTGATGGCTGGCAGTACCTCTGGCCGCATCGTCCGTTAGCGGCTCCTGAAAAACCGTCCGCCCAGGAGGGTGTGCGTTGTATCGCGGACAAGTTTGCGGCGGTGGAGCAAGCCCCAACAGCCCGGAAGCAGGATGAAAAAGCCCCCGCAGAAAATGCGCAAGACAAGCCGCAAACTCCTACCGTTGTGTGGTGTGCGCCTGTGGCGCGGTCGAGGGGCATTGCGGGCAGCGTAGCAGAGCGCCGTCATTTCCAGGCGCGTAGCGCCGAAGCAATCGTGGCAAGCGCGGGGCGCTTGCCATAGGAGTTTGCGCCGCCAGCCGCAAGGCGGCTTGCTTAGGGCAACGCTGATTAAAGGCACATTTTATCGGAATTCAAAGACTAAAACCCTCTCTGCCGCAAAGTTTCTTCCCGTTCGCCAATAGAGCAGTGATTTTTTATACTATCGGGCTGC
>JAIRMP010000254.1 GCA_031258615.1 Spirochaetaceae bacterium
TTTTATGAAAACGAATGAGATGACCATTGAGCAGAGGCTGGATTTTATCGCCTCGCTGGAACTGCCGGAAGTTTCCGCTGACATGGAAGCGGTGGAGCGGGCGCCCGTCTCGGAGGGAAAACCGTCCGCCGTGATAGACGCGTCCGAGCTCATAACCTTCGAGGAGGGTTTGCCAGAGCAGCACCGCAAGGATGTGGAGAACTCGTGCTGCCTCGCCCAACTCGCCGCCAACAAGAAGTACGACCGCGAACGGGATGTGGAAAACTGGTACAAGTATTATGTCGAGGTGCTGCAAAACATCGGCTGGATGACCACGGCGTTCCACTTCACGAAATACGACGCGAAAACCAGTTCCTTTTCCTTTGACCTTATTCTCCTGAACCTCCTGAGCACGATATGTTCCCCGACGGCGCTCGCGCTTATCAGCCGGGCGATTGAGGCGTACCGAAAGCTGGCGGAGAGCGATTTCAAGGTGAGACTGTTTGAAAGCCAAAGCCATTCCGCCCAAAGCGGCAATTTTCAGGTCGGCAACGCGCGAAACGAGTCGGGCGATGTGGCTCTGACAAACGAAGCCGCATATTTTTCTTCCGAGGTGCACGTAACCCGACTCTTTTTCACGAAATTCTCGTCCTCGCAAACAAAGCTCTACACGTCGGATATGCGCTTTGTTTTGAGCGAGGATATTTATGCTCAGGTGCGTGAACAGGTGATCAAGAAACTGGGCCGCCATGCCAAGGAATTTATCGCCGATCTGGAGATTTAACCTGTTGCGGGGGACAGGCGCAAGGATGTCCCCCCGGATTTTAGAGGAGGCAGAAAATGGCGGAGAATTATGACGATATAATCAAGGCCAAGGAAAGCGTGGATAAAACATGGCTGGGTTGGAGCAATGTCCACGGTGTCGGAATAGGCTATAAAACAGTCAATAACCAGAAAACAGAGGAAATCGCGATTTGTGTGCTGACGGAGAAGAAACTGCCCGAAAACGAGGTTCGCGCGGACGAACTGCTGCCCAAGCGGGTGGGCGGGTTTCCGGTCGACGTGGTTGAGACCCCGCGTTTCCATCAAGAGGCGGACAACGAGGAGAGATACCGCCCGTGCCCGGGCGGGGCGCAAATCGAAGTGGGGGATGGCTTGGGAACGGTCGGAGGGTTCGTACACTCCACTAATCCGGGTGAGAATGATTATTACGCCCTGAGTTGTTTTCACGTGCTTGAACCGGTAGGGAAAAAAGTCTACCAGTCCAAGTGGTCGATCCTGCATCCGTACCGGTTTGCCACAACATCGCGCGGCGGTTATTATGCCGATGCGGACGCGGCCATCGCCAAACTGGATGATAACGGTTACGCCGATTACGGCACAGTGTTTGGCGCAAATGAGGCGCGTACCGCCCTGGGTCCGGCCCGCGCCCCTGTTTTGAATGAAGGGGTGAGGAAGTACGGCAGGACAACGAGGCTGACGCAGGGGACAATCAAAACAATAGCGCTGACGGTCCGCATAGACGGACGTCTTTTTTACAATCAGTTCCAGACCGACCCGGCCAACCCTTACCCCCGGTTTTCCGAATCGGGTGATTCGGGGTCTCTGGTGGTCTCGGACAACGGCCTCCAAGAGGTCATCGGCTTGCATGCAGGCGGCAACGGCTTTTCGGGTTTCGCGGCGGAGATAACCCGCGTGCTTGCCGGCCTGAACATTGCGTTTTAGGGGCTGGGGGAGCGGCCCGTTCCCGCTGTCATGCGTTTTTAACCGCGCAACGCTTGTCCAAGCCCTGCTAACAAAAACCCTCCCTGGGGGAGGGTTTTTTGCGGGCCGGTTCGTGGTTAAAAAATAATACGGCGAAATCTAAAATTCCTCCGTATCTTTTTCCAAAAACCTCCGCATCTCGCAACAAAGAGTACCTCATCTCGTGATGGAGAGTACCGCATCTCTTCATGTTCTCGCGGTTAAAAAAAGGGGACCGACACCGGAAAGTCCGCAGATTGCGCCTTGCGGCGGCCCGCCGGCGGAAGCCGGTAAAAAAGTCCTGAAGTTTGCGGAGAAAGAGCGTAGCGCTTGCGGCGCAAACTCCGGAGACAACCGCGTAGCGGTTGTCAAAGCGGCGGGCCCGATTCAATTATCCGTTTTAGTTCGTCCGCGGATTTACCCTGCGCCAAAAGACTCATAATCCAGTTGCGCTCTTTCTCAACGCCTTTTTCAATGCCTTTTTCAATGCCTTTCTCAATGCCTTTCTCCCAACCCTCTTCCCAACGCACCTGTAAAGCGTCATCCCAGTTCCATTCGGTCAGCAACATATTCTCAACCTCCGATCCGTGTTCTTTTAAGAAGCCGGCAAGTATGCCGTGCTCTATGCAGAAGTCCACCGCCAGCTTTACCGCCTTGTTCCTGTCAAGTCCGGCGGCCTCGTTCCCCCGCGCGTTATTTACAAGTTCAGCGTAGCCGCTCAATGTCGGGCTTCGCGCCTCTATTTCGGGGTTTATCCCCTTGTTGATGTTGTATACGGTTACTTCTACTTCCAACGCTATCTTATCATACCACCCTATTTCCTTGAACAGGTCGGACAACCTTAACACCTTGCTGGCGGGAAAGTCCTCCTTTCCCGTATACAGCACTATGAACACGGGCCGGGGTATATTCATCTTTCTGGTGGAGTACAGTTGTTTGTTGTCGATTATCTTTTCATAAATCCGCGCTATGTACAGCAGCAGGCGGAGCGGCATATTGGGGTTGATAGTTGATTGGTGTTCTATCAGCACCACCAGTACATTGTCCAGGATGAAAGATATGTCGTTGACCCTGCCCATAAAAAGCGCATTTTGCAGGGTATTTATCTCGATGCCGTCTTTGTCAGTGAAGTTTGTGCCGTTAATCGCGTTGTACAGCTCCAAAAGGCGTTCCTTGTCGTTGAATAGCAGCGTGAATACGCTGTCCTTGTATTTGCGGTTTACATCGTCCATAACCGCCAGTATGTCCCGTTTCGTGCGGTTTATCAAGGCAGCCCCGGACAAAGACCGAAAAGGCTGCCGCCAAGCAGGCGTCACGGGGTTGTGCCCCCCCCCCCCCCGCCTGCGGTTACCGGTGTTTTTTTCTTTTTAAAATATCGGTAATCGTATCGTCCACATCCCTGACAGCGATCGAACGTATCCAGTACCGCAGATTATCCGGCTTTATAACAATCAGTGTATTCCCGGAGAATATCCGTGTTACATGCAGGGTTTGTAAAAATTTAACATATTCATTTGAACCAATGTACTGCATAATTTGTTCATGGTTAAAACCGTCAATTTCCGGCACAGGATCGTCCTTTTCCGAAAAAGAAAAAAACATAAATACCAAATTCCCGTTCCTGACATATTTATTCATTCTCATTTTTGGGTACGACTTGTTTATAAGCCGCAAAAATGTCTGCGAATAATTTTCCAGGTGGTCGTCTGTTGTCCTGATTTTTAATAACTTTGATATTTGCCCGTACTTTATATAATCGTCCATATAATCCCGAACATCATCAAGCAGTTCTGTTTCCCATGGGAGCAGATCAAAATTACCGTTTTGAGGCCAGGGCAAATTCATTATATCTTTTGTATGGGCTGCTTCTCCTGCGGTTAATGTTCCAAAACCCAGCAGCAGTAAACATGCCCGCAGTGTTTGGATGTTTTCAGTAAAGTCTTTAAAGAAAATCTCAAGTTCATTTTTTCCGTCATTTTCGGATATGTTTATACCCACAAATTCGTCTGTATACGCCAAAAATCCGTCATCCCAGAATAAAGCCTCCAAAGAATTGACCTTTGAGATAATAATCATGGGCGGTAAAAAAGCGAATTTGTTTTTTAACGCCTTTATCCTGCCTGTATCCGCCGTATCAAGCAGTTGTCTGTCAATCTGATGACAGACAACTGCATCAGGTGTTAAAAGTGGAGTGTTATCCGGCCAATCAGCCTGTTTTGTTTTTACGGTGTTTTTACGAGCTTTTATTCCATTCTGCGCGCACCATTTATTTAATTTAATAAAGTCATTGATGGTCGGCGCCGCTTTCAGGTGTTTTGCCAGTTGCTTTAAACGTCCGCCGCCCAGAAGATTCACCTTCCATATAAACTCTCTGTCTTTGGCCTCAGCTTGTGAAACATAGTGATAATCGTAATGATTCAGCTCAAAACATATTTTTTCATCCGTGGAAATTGTTCCGCGGAAAGTCAGATGTATAATACTGTTATTGTCGCGGGGGCGCTTTTTCCGCAATTGTATTACGACAGCTTTTGTATTTTCATTCTCAAACAAACCGTTTATTGACGCAAAATCAAAAATTCTATCAACCGTGAATTTCCCGAAGAAACCGGAACGCATGGAGGCCGTATTTGTACTATACAGAAAATCGCAGCATTGAACCATACAAAGTTTACCGTTTTCACAAAGATAAGTTCTGGCGCAGCTTGCCAGCACATGGTAAGGCAATTGGTTTAACGGCATGTTTATTCTGGCTTTTTTCAGGTCTTTAATTACGGTCTGGGGCAGGCTTTCCGCAAAAGGAGGGTTTCCCAGTATAATGTCAAAGCCCTTTATTGCTTTGGATGCGTTACATGCCGTTAATGCATTTTTGCCCTTTTTCGCGATGTCTCCGATAAAAATATTGTTCCCGATCAGGTCGCAGAATTTTAATTTTTCCCATACAATTTCCGGCTGCAATGCGTCACATACGGCCATAAAAAGGCAAATCTTGGCAATATATGCGTCTTCCTCCCGCAATTCCATGCCATAAATAGCGGTACGCAGCAGTTCCATAAGTTCCCGTGCATCAAGGCGTCTGTTTTTTCTTTGCTGATTTACAAAAACCAGACGGCGAAAAGCGGAAACAAGAAAAATTCCGGAATCGCAGGCCGGATCAAATATTTTTTCACCGCCGTTCAGGTCCCCGGGCGCCATTACCTGATCGAGCATCAAATTTACCAGCAAAACCGGAGTAAAACCGGAATTTTCATTTTTGGGGGTAAAGTACTGACAAACATAACTGATAACTTCTGCCGGAATGTAGTTAAAATCATAAATACCCCAAAAATAAGAGCGTCCGTTCCTATCGGTATCGGTCTGAACAGCATCGGCCATTTCCTTCATAAGTTTCCGTATCAGTCCGCCGGTTTTTCCATTTCTTTCCAGCGTAAAAACATTCCCGTTAAATCTGCTTTCCAGGCATCCCAACAGTTCTTCAAGACTTTTCGCAGTACCGCTGCGGAGCACTTCGTAAAAAGAATTCGCACCTGTAGCATATTCAGAGAAAAATTCCTTGCGGGCTTTAAATACACCCCTGTCTTCAAGGTATTTTACAAGGATGGTAATCAGCAGTAAACGCCGGACAAAAGGATCGGTCACACCTAATATTTTCCTGTCGGCCTGTTTGATCTTTTCAAGCAGATCATTGTGGGCAGAATTCTTTCTGTCGGTATAACTTTTATTTAGATCGTTTTCCCAAAACGTACCGTCGGCCAGGCAGAAGGCAGAAAACCGCTTTATTTGATCGGAAATATTTTTATTATCTTTATAAATTTTGTCCAGCGGCAAATAATTCCAGTTTTTTGCTTTTTTCGCGGCAGGCCCGGCAATGCAGCTTAAAATATCAACGCTGTCCGCATTATCGACATACAAAAGAGGAACGGTTCCGTTTAGCCATAATGCATGGTGCAGACGGGCAAGTTTTCGGTTATCAAGTTTCCCGGAAGTATTATCAATGATATACGCCACAGGCTGCGATGTTCTTACATCGGTTTCAGAAAAATGCCGGAAAAAAACAAAATCTATATCCCGGCTGATTCTGCGGGTTTCATCAAGAACCCGTTGTTCGGTCAGGGAAATATCCGCAAGCTGCTTTTCGTGAACAGCCATCAGTCCGTCAAGACACGATTCCGGTGACAACCGCAATTGATGCAAAATCTCACTCATTTTTTCTCCAATTTTCTTCAATTTTGTATTTTGAATAATGTATAATAATTGGTTGTAAAATCCAATCACCCCACCCCCCTACCGGAATATGCCCAAAACTTGACTCGCAAATTCCGGAAATTCAACCGCTAAGGCGGTGGTAAGCGCTCCGAGCTTGCTTACCGCAAACTCCACCCTCCTCACAAGCCGCTTGCGGCTTGCCGCCGTCAGGGGCGCCTGTGGCGCGCATGACGCGCGGTACGATGGGCTTGACGGACCAGTAGTGGGGGTGGCGGAAGACGCCCTAAGCCCGCTTGCGGGCGACGGCGGCTGGAGACAGGGGGAGCAGCGTGGGACAAGCCGCCATACCGTGCGAGGAGGCGGAATGTTACGAGCCGCCGCTCCCCCTTCTTAGTAACCCGCCTGCCTTGTTTAATGTACATATTTACGGTAGAGTATGGTTGTTTATGAAAGAGCTTAGCGGGATTCCGGTATCCAAAGGCATCGTTATCGGCAAGGCTATGCTGTACCTTGAGGACGCCCTGCCTGAAATACCACGTTACAACATCAAGGAGACGCAGGCAAACGAAGAATGGCAGCGTTTTCTGTCGGCCGTCGCCGCGATAACAGAAAAAATCAGGCAAAAGCTTAAGGAAAATCCGGTTAAAGACAGCAGGGAACGGCGTGATATACTGGAAGCGCAGCTTTTGATGTTTGAAGACATTGATTTCCATGAAAATGTCAAATGCGGCATGGAGAGCAGGCTGCAAAACATTGAAAGCATAGTTTGGGACGTTTCACAGGAACTGATACAGAAACTGGCGGCCCTGCCCGGCGCGGAATTCAGGGCGCGCATCGCCGATGTTTCAGGCATGGCGCAGGAACTGTTGAACGAATTACTTTCGATTCAGCCGTTCTCACTTGCCAGCCTTAACGAAGCGGTAATAGTCGTAGCCCGCGACCTGTTGCCGTCACAGGCGCTTGCGATGAATAAGGATTTTGTAAAAGCGATCGTTACGGACGCGGGAAGCCAAATATCGCACACGGCAATAATCGCGCGCTCCTCCCGGATACCCGCGGTTATGGGGCTTTCTTCCGGTTCGACGCGGATAAAATCGGGCGATACACTGATTGTGGACGGCGATAAGGGGCTCGTTTTTATAGAACCGGACAAAAAAACGATTTCGCTCTATCAGAAGATGATAAAAGAAAACCGCGCGAAGGCTAAAATGGCGTCCAGCTTGAACGGCCGCCGCGCTGAGACAAAGGACGGCAGGCTCATTACATTAAAAGTGAACATGGAAACGCCGTCAGAGTTGAAGAACGCGCTGTCCTGCGGGGCGGAAGGGGTGGGCCTGTACCGGTCAGAATTTATATTTTTGGCGGGGGATAAGGCCGCGGACGAGGAAAACCAGTACCGTACCTACAGAGAGATGCTGAAAGCCGCCGGGAACCTGCCGGTTACAATACGAACCCTTGACGCGGGCGGCGATAAAATCATCCAGACTATGTTTCAGGATAGCGATGAAAAAAATCCGCTGCTGGGCTGGCGATCGATACGTGTCAGCCTCTCGGCGCCCGATATTTTTAAGACACAGTTGCGGGCAATCCTGCGCGCCTCCGTTTACGGGAACGCGCAGATAATGTTCCCGTTGATCTCAGGGCTTGCCGAGTTGGAACAGGCGCTGTGGTTTTTGGAAGAAGCAAAGGCGGAGTGCGCGGCAAGGAAACAGCCTTACAACGACGCGATTCCTGTCGGCATAATGGTTGAGGTTCCTTCCGCCGCGCTTATATCGAACAGGCTGATAAAGAAGGCAGATTTTTTTTCGATAGGGACGAACGATCTGATTCAGTATACGCTGGGTGTGGATCGCGGCAACGAGAAGGTCAGCTACCTGGCCCGGCCTGAGCATCCGGCAATACTCCGGCTCATAAAGATGACGATAGACGCCGCCCACAGGCAGGGAAAGCCCGCGGCCATGTGCGGCGAGATGGCGGGGGACACGCGGCTTACCCCGCTCCTTGTAGGGCTGGGTCTTGATGAGTTCAGCATGAATGACGCGGCGCTCGGCGATGTTAAACATATAATCCGCGGAATCTCTTTTGCCGAATGTCAAAAACTTGCCAAAAAAGCCCTGCAATGCGCCTGCGCAGAAAAAGTCGCGGCGCTGTTGGATAACAGTTAGCGCCGTCTACGCAACTGTAACATTCCGTATCGAAGCCCTGAAGATTCGGGCGTTTTTCCGTCACCTCTCAGCCCACACCCTGCCGCTCCCAGCATATTGACAGGCACATACGTAAGGATTATACTATTTTCATGCTCTTGATACGACAAGAACCCTCGCCCGTAAGGGCGCTTTTTATACACGCGCCCACGCCGCGCCGTACTCGTTCACAGCGTCTTACCCGTTCTGCTTGCCCGCAACTACCTACTCGTGTCACTACTCACTATTCACTACCCCCCCCCCCCCCAAGTTTAAGTTAGCAAATAACAAAGGGCAAAAAGCAGTTGCCAATACCGCCCGGACTGTCCGCGGCGGCTTACTTGTTCTAATGTTACTACCCACTACCCGTCAAGCCGGAACTCAACGCGAAGCGTTGATCCCGGCGCTGACGGGGGCGCTGGTAACGTGGCCGGCGGCACGATACGGCCTTTTGTATAGAGCGGAAATATCCCTATGGGTGTTTATAAAATTTGCCGGCGGGCATAAAACGCGGAGGAGAGGATAGTATTATGAATAAAAAAATCATTGCGCCGGTTTTCGGCCTGTTGTTGTTTTCGTGCGTGGTTTCACGCGCCGTCTACGCGGCCGATTACTGGACGGGGGACGGCGGCAGGGGCAAGAGCCTTGCGGTTATGCCGCCTGAAGGTAAGGGGCTTTCGAAGGAAGACCAGACCCTCCCCATAATGGTTCA
>JAIRMP010000048.1 GCA_031258615.1 Spirochaetaceae bacterium
TGCAAGCGCGGAGCGCTTGCCACTGCCGCATTAGGAAGTGGAAGCCCACAGGCCGGTTTTTGCGGAGCGGGCTTGTTGTTCCAGGGCGATGAATTCTTGGAGGAACTGGAACGGGAAGCGGGTGTACGCGTGGGCGTAGCCCTGGCTTATCAGTTCCGCGTTGTGGCATTTGCCGTCAGCGGTGTAGATGTATGCCAACAGGCGGCCGTACCTGTCGCGGGTGTCCCAGTCCAGCGCGATGTAGACGGGTTTGCCAAGAAGCGCGTTTTTTGTGAAGGCGCTTGATTCCAGGCCAAAATACTCCACACCACTGTTCGGATGTACCGTTTCTGGCGTATCCACCCCTATCATCCGTATCTTTTCGATTTTGCTGAAACCTGACGGGGGATTTTCCAGCGTAACGTGTACCGTGTCGCCGTCAATGTGGCGGGTTACCTTGCCGTGCAGCATCTTTTGGAGGGCGGCCTGGCGGTAGGATGTCAGGTTTTCAACGTTTACGCGGTAAAGCGCGCCGTCCTGGGTTTTCGAAGCAGGCGCGCCGCCCTGCGCCGCGCCGTCCGCCGGCTTGCAAATTAAGCATGGCCGGTAGCCGGCGCTTTCCGCGGCGGCAAGGTCAATCCTGTACTTATTGTTTTGCAGTGTCCTGCACTCAAAACGGTGATACTTCCTTCCACTCTTGCCGACGTACACCGAAACGCCTGACGGCACAGTCCCCGCGCTGCCGGCGGTACAGCACAAAAGCGCCGCCGCGAGGCATATCAATGTAAACCGGAGTGCCGGCATTGAGCTGGTTTTCAACTACAGTCGTCAGCTTATTTTGATGATGTAGCCGCTCTTGCGGGGCGCGGGCTTTGGGGTTTCGCCGGCATAGCCGAGCAGCACGTGCCCCACGCCGCCGTAATTCTCGCCGAGGCCCCATTCCTTAAGCAGCGCCTTGCCTTCCGGCCCGTCAAAGATCGCCCTTGCGCGGTAGATGTAGCAGGAACCAAGCCCCACCGCCTGCGCCGCGTTGATCAGGTTCGCTATCACCATGTTGCCGTCGTCCACCCAGGTGGGCAGCGCCTTGTCCGCAAGCACGGTGATGACGGTGGGCGCGCCGTAGAATGTCTTCGTGTCCGCGTTGCCCAACACCTGGGCGTTCAACCGCTGGAGCCGCTCTATCTTCTCCTTGTCCTGTAGCACGACCATCACGGCGGACTGCGCTCCCTTCCCGCTCGCCGCCCAGGTGCCGGCCTCCAGCACCGTGTCAAGCTCGCTGTCCTTGATCTGCTCCGCCTTGTACTTGCGGATACTCCGCCTCTCCTTCAAATCCTTCAGTGTGTCGCCCATAAACTTCCTCCTGGAATCATTTTATCTGTAAGGGTCTGCCCCCGCCGCTCCCGGCGGGGCAGTTTATTTTAAGATTTAATACTATTTTTCATCGTTTGTACATAGTCAAAGATGTGGGGGCCCGCCTCAGCGCCGTACCGTTCGATAATTTTGACAATCGCGCTGCCGACTATCACGCCGTCCGCGAGCCGGGAAATCTCCCTGGCCTGTTCCGGCGCGCTGATACCGAAGCCTACAGCGATCGGTATAGTCGTGGCCGCCCGCGCCGTCTCTATCATGCTTTTCAGGTCCGTTTCTATCGTGGAGCGGACGCCCGTTACCCCCATAGAGGAGACGACGTACAGGAAGCCCGCCGCGTTCCGGGCTATGTCGGTTATCCTGCGGTCCGAGGTGGGGGCGACAAGGGAGATTAGGTCGACCCCGCTGGCCGCCGCCTCCCCCCTAGCCTCACCGCTCTCTTCAAACGGGAGGTCGGGGATTATCACGCCGTCCACGCCGGAGGCGGCGCACCGCTCGAAGAACGCATCGACCCCGAACCTGAATACCGGGTTAAAGTAGGTAAGGAAGACGAGCGGGGTATCAGTCTTTTCGCGGAGGCGCTCGGCCAGCGTGAACATTTTGGCAAGGTTCGCGCCGGCGGACAGCGCCCTCTCGTTGGCTGCCTGTATCACCGGCCCCTCCGCCACGGGATCGGAGAAGGGGACGCCGATCTCCACCAGGTCGGCGCCGGCCTCTATCATCTTGAGGATGAATTCCTCGCTCTTTTCTATGGAGGGGTCGCCGCCCGTTACAAAGCCGATGAAGGCCTTCCCGCCGCCAAACGCGTTAGCAATCCTACTCATGGATGTTTCTCCCGCGGTACCGCGCTATCGCGGCGAGGTCTTTATCGCCCCGTCCGGAGATGCAGACGATCACGCACTCGTCCTTCCCAAGTTTGGGGGCGAGCTGCCGCGTGTAGGCTACGGCGTGGGCGCTCTCCAGGGCGGGGATGATCCCCTCGATTCGGGACAGGTACTCGAAGGCGTCCACCGCCTCCGCGTCCGTTACGCCGACATACTCAGCCCGCCCGGTATCGCGCAGGAAGGCGTGCTCCGGGCCTATGCCGGGGTAGTCCAGACCGGCGGAAATCGAGTAGACGGGGGCAATCTGGCCATCGTCATTCTGGCAGAAGTAGGATTTCATCCCGTGGAAGACGCCGACAGCGCCCCGGTTTATCGCGGCGGCGTGCCTGTCCGTGTGGAGGCCGGCCCCCGCGGCCTCGCAGCCTATCAGCCTGACCCCGGCGTCTTTAAGAAAGCCGTAGAAGATGCCGATAGCGTTGCTGCCGCCGCCCACGCAGGCGACGACCGCGGCGGGGAGGCGGCCTTCCAGTTCCAGAACCTGCGCCCGCGCCTCGACCCCGATAACGCTCTGAAAGTCGCGGACGATGGCCGGGAACGGGTGGGGCCCCATCACGGAGCCGAGCAGGTAGTGGGTGTCGTGGACGCGCCTTGCCCATTCGCGCATCGTTTCATTGACGGCGTCCTTGAGGGTTTGGGCGCCGCTGGTAACCACGCGCACCTTCGCGCCGAGGAGTTCCATCCGGTACACGTTGAGCGCCTGGCGCTCCGTGTCCTCCCTGCCCATGAAAACCTCACACTCCATGTTGAGCAGGGCCGCCGCGGTAGCCGCCGCGACCCCGTGCTGACCCGCGCCGGTCTCCGCGATCAGGCGGGTTTTCCCCATCCTGCCGGCGAGCAGCGCCTGGCCCAGCACATTGTTGATCTTGTGCGAACCGGTATGGTTGAGGTCTTCCCGCTTGAGGTACACCTTCGCGCCGCCCAAATCCGCCGTCATCCTGCCGGCAAAGTACAGGATGGACGGACGCCCGGCATAATTCCTTAGCAGCGAATCCAGCTCGCCCCTGAAATCCGCGTCGTTTTTTAGACTGTCGTAGGCCGTATCCAGCGCGATGATCTCGTTTATCAGCGTTTCCGGTATGTACTGCCCGCCATAAATCCCAAACCTTCCCTTTTGCATGGTATGTTCCTTCAATGCTTTTCAAGCTAAGTGAAACATTTTTTACTGTCAAGCCGTCCTTTTAAGCGCGCGGCGTACTCAAGCCCGTAGGCGTTGACCGTGTTGAAATTGCCTTTTCGATTTCGGATACGGTGATTGACAGTCCCGATGTAACTGTCAAATCTCACCCTGTTAGGGAGGGATGCTCCAAGGGAGTAGGGCAATCCAATCATCATGGGAAAGGGCATACGGAATACGGTCAAACAGCGTTTTGAGATAGTTTGAGGGGATATGGCCGTTCAGTTTCGCCGTTTCTATCACTGAATACAGTATACACCCCGTTTCCGCTCCACCGGGACTTTTATAAAACAGCCAGTTCTTTCTCCCTACACCAAACGGGCGTATCGCATTCTCACTAAGGAACTGCGCAGTTCCTCATATTGTTGTCGGGGGTGAGTTCCGCACACCCAAGATAGGCTATCAGTTTATCCCACTGGTTAAGTGTATAACTCACCGCCTTCCCTAAAAGCGTTTCTCCGGGTACTTCCACTTTCCGTTTATCCAGATACTTCCTGAACTTTTCCAATATGACCACCGAACGTTCTTTCCTCTGTCTTATAAAAGTATCTTCGTCTATCTCATTCCTGTTTAACCGTTCCCTTAATTCATGGTCTATCTCGTACAATCCTTTGATATAGTTTATGCCGATTGCCGCCGACTTGGCATGGCCGCCTGTCTTTTGCGCCTCGAAAAACTTCCTTCGGGCGTGGGCGAAACATCCTACATGGATAATATCTGTTCGCCCGTTGACCGCGCTGTCATACCCGGCATAGCCGTCAGTTTGCAGATACCCGCAGAATCCATCAACAAACTCATCTATGTTTTCCGCTTTCCGTGAACTGCTGTACTTGAATATAACTACCGGCTTTCCCGGAGGCCCTCCACGCGCCAGCCACATATACGACTTCTGGGTGTCTTTACGCTCCTGTTCCCCCATCACCCGCGCCGTCGTCTCGTCCATCCTCAGCACCGTCCCCTCTTTTACCGTCTGTTTCAGCAGTACATACAGCGAAATCAGGATTATCTCCACTTTCTCCTGCCAATTCGCCATATCCTGCCGGCTTACCCCCACCCCTATCCGTTCAAACTGTTTCTCCTGCCGCGCATACGGCAGGTGATCGGCAAACTTCGCAGTAAATATATGGGCAAGCATGCTCGGAGAAGCGATACTCTTCGGGATAATGGCAGGGATGGCAGGGGCCTGTTTTATAACAGAAGGCGCATCGTTGTCATGCGCTCCACCTTTGCAACACGGACAGACGTATTCGGGCGT
>JAIRMP010000075.1 GCA_031258615.1 Spirochaetaceae bacterium
ACTCCTCCGGCGGCAGGTCCAGTACGGCCTTTAGAAACGCCTCAATGTTGGCGATATTTTTTTGGACGCCGAACACGAGCTTAAAGACATAGTCAGTCATTAACGAAACGAAACCCATATTTTTTTCTTTCAATGTTTTTTCCTCCGTGTGATAGAAAATTTCAGGTGAAGGTGAAAGACACCTTTACAACCTCATATACTTATTGACGAGAGATTGCGTTTTGCTTGAATTTTTTGGGATTTTTTTAAAAAAATGACTTTTATCATATTACCGCGTATACCAATGAAAACCACCGCCCAGCCTCACCCGGAGGGGCGACACTGTCAACAGGTTAATGATTCTTGTCCACAGATTTCACGGATTTCACAGATGCGCTATTTGTATAATCAGCGCAATAGGCGTAATCTGTGAACGTTTTTGTTTCTCGTTTTTTAACTTGCTGATGGCGCCATTCAGACCATGACCCGGTCAAGGCACCCCTCCAGCGCGGAGGCGATCCGTTTTTCATCACCCTCCAGAAGCGCGCGCGTGTGCAGCACGACACTGTCATCCCGGATGGCCGCAATCACAGGGACAGGGGCTGCCCTCAAAGCGGCGGCCAGGGCCTCCGCTCCGCCTCCGCCGGAGGCGGAGCGGAGGCTCACGCCGTAACCGGGAAGCGTGTCGGCAGGAAATGTCCCCCCGCCCGCCGCGTCTTCCGTCTCCACCACCGAAACCGTGATGCCGGCGGCCCCCGACGCGGCAGCGACGCGCTTCAAAATCCGGCTCAGCTTACGGGCTTTTTCCAGCAGGACGGCCTTGTCCGTCTCTATCATCCTGACCACCGGTATCTCCCGCTCTCTGCCGGAGAGGTAGAGCCTCAGCGTGGCGTCGAAGGCCGCAAGCGTCATTTTATCGACCCGCAGCGCGCGGAGAAGCTGGTGGCGTTTCATCCTGTCCAGCAGGGGTTTTGTCCCGGCTATCACGCCGATCTGCGGGCCGCCGAGCAGCTTGTCCCCTGAAAAGGTTACGATTCCGCAGCCGGCCCTGATGGAATCCATCACCTGATGTTCCTTGCGCGCGAACGCTGCGGCTAGGGGACAGAGAAGCCCGCTGCCGAGGTCTTCCATCAGTATGAGACCGCGGGAGGCGGCCAGTTCCGCCAGCTCTTTCCGGGACGGGGCCCTGACAAAGCCTTCTATCCTGTAGTTGGATGGGTGTACCTTGAGCAGGACGGCGGTGTTTTCCGTGATCGCGGCGCGGTAGTCCTCTATGCGCGTGGAGTTTGTGCAGCCGGCCACCCGGAGCTCCGCGCCTGAAAAGGAGAGTATCTCCGGAATTCTAAAGCTGTCCCCTATCTCGACAAGCTCGCCGGCGGAGACTATCACCTCCCGGCCCCGCGCGACGGCGGACAGGGCAAGGAGGACGGCGGCGGCGTTGTTGTTGACCACGAGGGCCGCCTCCGCGCCTGTCAGCCGGCAGAGCGCCCACTCGACATGGGCGTTGCGCGTCTCCCTGCCGCCTTTTTCCGGGGAATACTCCAGTGTGCTGTACGTCCCCGATACGGCGCCGGCTGCCTCAAGCGCTTCCCCGGCAAGCGGGGCGCGGCCAAGGTTGGTGTGAAGCACTACCCCTGTGGCGTTGACTACCGGTTTGAGGGTACTAGAGGATTTTGCCCGGAGGAGGGTGACGGCGCGCTCCGCCGCGATGGAAGCCGCCGGCGCGGTTGGCGGTTCTCCGTCCAGTATTTCGCGTCGGAGGCCGTCCAGGACTCCGGCTATCACGCTTTTTACCTGCTCCCTCCCCAGCGCGCCCAAAAATTCCGGCGCCCAGTCCGCGTTAAGCAGCTCATCCATTGACGGGATGGACCGCAGTAAAGTCTTTGTACCGGTTTGCATCATAATGATAACCCGGTTTCACTATAGCGGTTCTGAAAATCCCAAACAAGACGGACGGTTCAACACACCCTGTGTATCCTTTGACCGCTAAATACGGTAGATTGTATATGTGTTCGTTTAAATATTTCGTGTTTGATATGGCGCGGAAATTTTTCCGGGGGTATGGCTAATGCCGGATCTGATAACAGTTGATAAAGAAAAATGTAATGGATGCCATTCATGTATATCCGTGTGTCCGATAAAGTCGTGCATGGACGGTTCAAAAGAAAAGATTCTTGTGGTTGACCGGCTTTGCATAGGCTGCGGACGCTGTATACCCGCCTGCCTTCAGGGGGCGCGTTCCTATTCGGACGACACGGAACAGTTTTTTGCCGATCTTGCCGCCGGGGAAAATATTGCCGTGATAGTCGCGCCGGCTGCCGCCGCCACATTTGACGACATCCTGCGCCTCAACGGTTACCTGAAGCAGGCGGGCGCAAAGGCGGTTTTCGATGTGTCCTTTGGGGCGGAACTAACCGTTAAGTCCTACCTTGATCACGCAAAAAAGAATAAGCCGCCCCTCATAATAGCGCAGCCATGTGCGGCGATCGTAACGTACTGTCAAATTTACCGTCCGGAACTGTTAAAATGGCTCGCGCCCGCCCACAGCCCTATGCTCCATACGGCGGTCATGATCAAAACATTCTTTCCGCAGTACAAGAATTGCAAGATTGCGGCAATCTCGCCGTGCGCGGCGAAGAAGCGGGAGTTTGATGAGACGGGACTCGTCCAGTACAATGTTACCATGCTGCGCCTCAAGCAGCGGATGACGGAGGCGCGCCAGTATCTTTCAAGCTACCCTGCCGTTGAGTATGACGGGCCGGAGGCCGAGCGCGCCGTGCTGTTTTCATCACCGGGGGGGCTGCGCGACACCATAGCCCGCGAAGCGCCGGACACGATCCCGCTTGTGCGCAAAATTGAAGGTACGGAGACCGTTTACAAATACCTGAGTGAGCTGCCGGAAATGCTGAAAGAAAATGTCGCGCCGTTTATTGTTGACTGCCTGAACTGTGAGGCCGGCTGTAACGGCGGACCGGGTACCGGCAGTTATGGCGAAGCTGTAGACCGCCTTGAGGCGCGAATTTCAAAACGGGGAAGGCAGCAGATTCAACGGAACAAAAAATCGTTTTTGGGCGGCGCGCTGAAGCGCGCGTTAAAAAAGTACTGGAGGGACGGCATCTATGTACGCACGTACAAAAACCTTGCCAAGCGCGCGGAACAGGTAAAAAAGCCCACGGAAAAAGAGTTGGCGGCGGTTTTTGCGGCGATGAAAAAAACAAAGCCGGAGGATATGCACAACTGTTCCGCCTGCGGTTACGGGAACTGCCGTTTGATGGCGGAAATGATCTTTAACGGCCTTAGCAAAAAAGAGAATTGCTTTTACTACCTGATGGAAAAACTTTCGGAAGACGAAAAAGTACGGTCGGAAGCGATCGATACCGCGAACCGGCTCGTGTTTCAGGTTGAAAAATCGAGGGAAACCCTTGTTTCAATGCAGGAGAAGGTTTCAAACTATATAAAGCAAACAATGGAACAGGGTGATGTCATTGATCGGTCAAGCGGCAGTATGTCGAATTTGATAGAGCAAATACAGACGGTCTGCGTATCCGCCGGGCAGAAACGTAATGTAATAGACACGATGGGCAAGCTATCGGAGCAGGCAAAGAAGGATATGCAGGCGCTTCTGACAGCGTTTAACGGGGTGGAAAAGACTACGCGGGAAATTGCCGGTATTGCCAATGTTATTGATGATGTTGCGACCAGTACCAATTTACTGGCCATGAATGCGGCTATAGAAGCGGCGCACGCAGGTGAATCGGGCAGGGGTTTTGCGGTAGTCGCCGGCGAGATACGATCCCTTGCCAGCACAACTTCGGACAACGCTAACAATATTTCGGCAAACATAAAGAACATTGTAAAACAGATAGGCGCTTCGGTTGAGCTTTTGAACAAGGCGGATGAGGTCATGGTACGCATGATCGAGGGCGTTAGCAATGTGGAAGAAAGTTTTTCCGGGATAATTCAGTCACATTCCGTGATGGAAGGTTCAACACGGGAATTGACGCGCGATCTACAGTCAATGAATGAAACGTCGGAAACCCTGCGCGGCGCATCGAAAGATATTCTCAAGATGCTGGAATCCATACGGGAACTGATTGTCTCGCTTGATAACGGCGGCTCCGGTCCATAGATTACGGCTGTTCCCGCGTCAGTACAGCTTTACAATACGCTTTACAATTTCGGAAGAATGTTTTGCCGCTATCGGCAGGTATTCATCAAATTTCATCGGGGATTCCTCGCCGGCTATGTCGGACATCGCGCGTATCACGAGACAGGGTACGGTAAACAGGGAGCAGGCGTGGGCTATGGCGGCGCCTTCCATCTCGACAGCGCGTACGGCGGGAAAGCGTTTTACGATTTCGCCGACATGGGCTGCATCGCATACAAACACATCGCCTGAGCCTATCAGACCTTCCACATGGTTAAGCGAGGCGGGAAGAAATCCTTCGTTCTTTAGTTCATCTATCGCGCGGAGGGCGGTCTTTATAGCCGCCTTATCGACATGAAAGAAGGCGTCCTTCATGCCCGGTATCTGGCCTACCGCGTAACCAAACGGTGAAATATCAACATCGTGGTAAACGAGGGCGAATGAAACCACCACATCGCCGAAGTTAAGAACCGGCGTAAACCCTGCCGGGTTTACGCCGCCCGCGCAGCCTGTGTTTATAACGAGAGCAGGCTTAAAGCGGTTTATCAGCAGCGCCGTCCCTATGGCGGCATTTGCCTTGCCTATTCCGCAGCGTAACAGTACCACATGCCTGCCTTCCAGACTGCCGGTAAAGTATTCAAACGGGCCTATTTTTTCCACGTCGCGGTTCTGTATCATGTTTTGAAGGATGGTAATCTCTTCTTCCATCGCGCCGATTATTCCAATCATCAAATACTCCTTTAGGTAAGCGAAAAATGATCCGCTATATGACCACGCCAGGGAGCGCGTTTATCCTTCTGTTCCCATTCAATTATTTTTTTTATCGTAAACTTGAGCGGAACCTGCGGATTCTGGAAACAGACTATACCGAAACGCCCGCCGCCTATATACGTTACCGTATCACCCTTTCCCAATGATTCCGCCAAGGCGATACGTTTCTGGACACAATCAAAATGTACCGCTTCCCCGTCCTTATTCGTGATCGCGGCGGCTAAATCTTTTATGGGTTCTTTGCAAAAGGCGCAAAGCGGCGTTGGGATTGGGTCAGATCTTAACTTTGCGGCCTTCCATTTGGGGCGGCCGTTAAACCCTTTGGCGTTTTTTTCCTGCTCTTTTCCTGTTTTTTTGTAGCCGCCGCCGCGCCCGGTAGGATTTTGTCCCGCGTCGCTCTGCCTGATATGGCGGCTGTTATTTTCAGATACCCTTCTTTCATTTGAAAGTTGCTGGTTGCGCTGATCGCTTTTACGGCGCCGGTTACTTCCCCTCCAATTTTCGTTCGTCATAAGCTCCGCCCCCTTGTATCCCCATAATTTCGTTGCTCAAAATTTGGGCAATATGGTAAATAGCCCCCGAAAGGTATTCTTTATTATTTATCGCCTGCTTTAATTTTTCAATCCTCAATGGATCAGGCGTTCTTTTACGCTTTTCAGTCTGCCCCGCAATCATACACTCTCCATGAAAGCGGATGCTATATGGGTGACGGCATCCGCTTGTATAAACACAACATCGAATCGAATTGGCATATCACTATATTCTCGATGATTTTCGAGAAAATACTTAGAAGTTTCGATGATCCGTTGCTGCTTTTTCTTGCCGATACCGTACTCAAGATTTTCTATACTATAGGCCGACCAGGCCTTGACCTCCACAAAAACGAGTACGCCGTGGTCAAGAGCTATGATGTCAACCTCGCCCGCCGCAGACCGAATATTCCTGCCAATTATCCTGAAACCGGACGACTCAAGGAAGGCGGCCGCCCTGTCCTCCCCCTCTTTACCGGCAATTTTTCTGTATTTTGATGATTCTGAGCGCATACTGATTTTTCAGGGCTTAAATCCCTGGATGTCCAGGGCGCGTGTTATAAACAGCGACTTATCCGTCAACAAATTGATTTTTTCTCCGTTTTTTATGGCGGCGCCATTCTTGTCGGCGATGATCTGAATCACGGAACGGAGAGGCGCCTCGGCATTGACATCGAGTATCTTTGCTATACGGCCGTCATTCAGCAGCACGCCTGACCCTATGGGGTATATGCCCATGATTTTTACAAACAGTTTAAGCATATCCGGCGAAAAGTACGAAGCGTTCTCGGAAACCAGCGTCTTCATCGCCTGGTAGCCCGTCATGGAATTACGGTAAACCTTGTTGTTTATCATAGCCACAAAGGCGTCCGTAACGGACACTATAAGGGCCCGCTCGTTGATGTAGTTTCCCGATAGAGAACGCGGATAACCCGTCCCGTCCCAGTGTTCATGATGCTGCAACGCGATCTTGCACACCGAATCGGGATATATCAACTCCTTTTTCATAATATTGAAGGAATGAATCGTATGCGATCTAATGATTTCCTTATCTTTGTCGGAAAGTTCGCCCTTTTTTTTTACGACCTCTTCGGGCAGCCTTAGCATACCTATATCGTGAAGGATGGCTGCCGCGACAAGTCCCTGGTTTTTTTCATTATCAAAACCCAGTTCCTGCCCCATCACCGCCGAAAGAATCGCGGTATCTATGGAATTTTTTCCCATTACCAGGCCGCTGTTATTCTTGCAAAGGACAAAACCTATCGCCTCGTTTCGTGATTTTTTGATTAGACCAATCAAACTGTCCGTAATATTCCATAAAAGGCGTATATTACTTCTTCTAAATTTTGCTATGTCGGAAAATACAGAGTTAAGCTGCTCAATGAGAAGCAGGAGGGCGGCATGAGTTTCAGATACGCCGGTTTCTACCTGTTCAACGGCCTGCTCTGTCTGAGACGCTTTAAGATCGTCATTACCGGCAATAACCAGATCACCTTCCGTAAAAACCCAGTCTACACCAAGCGAAACCAACAGTTTTATATCCTTACTACGGACGACCGTGTTTTCAGGGACAAAAAGGCTGTCATTGGCAATAAATACCGGTTTGGTAAATTGTTGTCCCTCTTTGAGAGAAGCAGCCGCTATTTTTTTCATAATTTCGCTTACGACACGATACTAGGTGTCGCCGCTTGGGGCTGCCGCCTGAACCTTGGGTTCAGAGGCGGCCGTATGCTTTGTAACGGTGCTTTTCTTACCCAAAAGTTCCTTGATTTTGGCAGCCTTACCTATCTTGTGCCTGATGTAGTACAGTTTTGCCCGGCGTACCTTGCCGGAACGCGATACTTCGATACGAGCGATACGAGGCGAATGTATCGGAAATACACGTTCAACACCCACACCGTACGAATTCTTGCGTACCGTAAAGGTTCTGCCGGCACGGGAATTCTTTATCGCTATGACGAGTCCCTCGTATATCTGTATACGCTCCTTACCGCCTTCTACTATTTTAAAATGCACCTTGACGGTGTCGCCCGGTCTAAAATAAGTTACCGCTTCTTTCATCTGTGCTTCTTCAATGGCTCTAATTTCGTTCATAACCCGTATTCCTCCGTTATTCCGGAAACTTCGCGTACCATGCCGCGAATTTCATCATCAAAAAAACCTTCCCTAATGCCTTTATACAACAAATCGGGACGATTCAACAGGGTTTTTTCGATCCGTTTTCTAAGTCTCCAGCGTCTGATATTTTCGTGATGTCCCGAAAGCAAAACTTCGGGAACCCGCATCTCACCGTGTATACTAGCATATATTTCAGGGCGTGTATACTGGGGATACTCCAGAAGCCCGCCGGAAAAACTTTCCTCATTCAAAGATTCAGTGCTTATCACATCGCCCAGCAGCCGGTAACTCGCGTCTATAAGCACAAGGGCCGCCGTCTCACCCGAGGACAGCACATAGTCCCCCACTGAAATCTCATCATCAACATAAATATCTATAATACGCTGATCTATACCTTCGTACCGTCCGCAGATCAGTACAAGTTCCCTCTCCTCCGACAGCTCTTTCGCCAGGCATTGATTAAAGGGCTTCCCGGAAGGCGACAGGTATACGGTTCGCCTGCCCGGTGTCCCCGCCCCGGCGGCGTCCAGCGCCCGCGCAAGCGGCTCCGCCATCATCAACATCCCGGCGCCGCCGCCGTAAGGCGCGTCATCGCAGGTCTTGTGCCTGTCCCGCGCATAATCGCGTATGTTGACGCCTGCGTACTCCACGATGCCCCGTTCAATCGCCTTTGCCATTATAGAGGTGCGAAAAAAGGCGTCTGTTATTTCGGGAAAAAGTGAAAGAACCGTGTACTTCATTCAAGAATCCAGCGGACAAGCAGCGTGATCTCCCGCTTTTCAACGTTAATTTCGCCAAAAAATTCGTCCCTGAACGGAACAAGCCTTGTTTCACCCGAAAAAAGGCGTACTTCGACAAGTTGACCGCCGCCGCCTTCCATGATATCGCGCACTTCACCGAGCCCGCCCCCGTCGCCGTCAACAACAGAGAGTCCCTTTAGGTCCCTGATATAGTACTCTCCCTTCGCAAGCGGAGCGGCTTCCGATCGGGAAAGCAGAAATTCGGCCCCGGAAAGGGCTTTTGCGGCTTCGGGCGTATCAATGTCTTTGAACTTTACAAGTATATGGGACGGCGCGCCTTCGATTGCCCGCGCAGCCTCAATTTTGTAGACACGTTCCACCGTCCCATTGCGCAGAACTACAGAAGAAAGCCGCAGCAGATGCCGCGTCTCGCCGGAAAGTGAGCGCGCTTTGACAAAACCTTCCAGCGCAAAAGGCGCTAAAACAACCGCGCTTACAAAACGTTCATCATTCAAGGATTTCTAGCATAGCCCGCCTGCCTGCCTTTGCCGCGGTAGCCTGAAGGAGTGTCCTGACGGCCTTTACGACACGACCATGCTTGCCGATCGCCTTCCCGACATCTTCCGGGCCTACCTTCAGTTCGAAAACGGGGGATTCGTCACCCCCGACAATACGCACGGAAACGGCCGAAGGGTCGTCTACCAGCGATTTCACTATGTATTCAATAAGGTCTTTTTCCAATTCAGCCTCGTATCAAATTGCACTACCGGGTAAACCTAGCCGGTAACCGCTTCTGACGGAACCTCAGGGTTATCCATTTTAATGTTTTTCCTGTTAAAAATCATCCGCACGGTGTCGCTGGGCATTGCGCCCTCTTTAAGCCACTTAACGGCTTTTTCAGCATCGAAAGATATCTGTTTTCCTTCTTCCGCGATGGGGTGATAGTAACCCAACTCTTCGATCGTCCTGCCATCCCGCGGTGTACGCGAATCCACAACCACTATACGGTAAAACGGACGTTTTTTCGTTCCAAACTTCTTGAGCCTTATAACGGCGCTCATAAACCCTCCTACTAAGATACTTTACGTTATTACAAATAGACCTTTCTGTCAAGGGCACGCATTGCCTCAAAATTAATCTAGCCGAAAAGGGGGCGGTTTCTCAAAACCAAACCTAGCCGAAATCAGACCGCTTGGGCCTGTTCCGCCTCCTGATCGGAGGCCTGTTTCATACTTG
>JAIRMP010000076.1 GCA_031258615.1 Spirochaetaceae bacterium
TTTAGAAGTTACACCATGTCAGAGATGCTGAAATTGCTTGACCGACAGAAGGTTCAGTATATAAAGGGTGAAGGAATCCTGTACCCCATCAGCAAAGCTCAGCGCGAAGTTTTCGAAGCCTTTGGCATCGATGTCCCCGCGTTGTTATAAATTTTGCGGGATTTTAGGTATATATAGCGTGCTTTTGCTTATATTTATGCTATATATAGTGTAGAATTTCCGAGAAATTCATCAAATCCCACTAAATTTGGCGAACTTGCGACTCTCAAGTATTAAAATAATATCAACTTTAATAGTCAATGAAATGTCAAAACACACGGCTTAAGCCAATTTTGTCATACTTGCGGCATAATCCCGCGCGGCTCTAAGCATGACATTTGTCATAAAAATACGGTTTTTCTAAAAAAAGTAAAGCAAATACGAATGTGGCGCGCAATAATTAATGTATGAAAACATTGGATGTTTACAAAAAATTGAATCTGTTAAGGGAATTTTTGTTCCCGCTGAACTGCGCCGCCTGCGGCAGAACGCTGCTTAACGAGGCGGAGGCGTGGATAGGGCTCTGCGGCGAATGTGCCGAAAGTTTTCCGGCAGGGCGTGAAAAATGCTGTTCCGTCTGCGGTCGCCCGCTTATATCCGAGATGGATGTCTGTATGAACTGCCGTAAAGGTGATGGGAATATGTACGACAGCATGACTCTGCTGTATCCGTATATTGGCAGGGAACAACGGATTTTGAAGGCGTACAAATTCGGTAAACACCGCGCACTGGCGCGTTTTTTTTCTGAAAAACTGCTGTCCGCCCTCACTCAGGATCGTATGCGGGGTGGCAAAGTTTTAACTGAAGTACCGTGGGCGCCTGTACCGCCGCGGGCGGGCAAGCTAAAGACCGCCGGGTGGGATCAGGTGGAACTGATAGCGGTAACGCTGGAAAAACTTCACCGCGTTCCCGTATTACGCTGCCTAAAACGGCTCGCCTCGAAAACCCAGAAAGAGCTTGGAAAATCGGAGCGTATAACGAACCTGAAGGGACGCATAACCTGCACAGGCGGCGCGCCGGAAGAAGTGATCGTATTTGACGATGTTTTTACAACAGGTTCAACGATGAATGTCTGCGCCGGGGCGTTAAAAAGCGCGGGGGCAAAAAAGGTTCACGGGATATGTTTGTTTTACAGTTAGCGGACAGTAAACAACTTTTTGCCCGGTTTTTGCGTGCCCGGCACGCAAAAATGCGCCCGAATCCTACTCGAAAAAAGTAAACGGCCATGACCTGTGTCCCATGGGGATTACTACTTGCGGCAGTCCCTGAAAAGTGGTATGTTGAGTCGTCCAAAACAGGGAAAATTCGATGGCGGGGGGCGGTAATCCATGAAAAAATGGCCAAACAGGATAGCGGCGGCTGTGACTCTGGTCGTGCTTTTCGGCTGTGCTTCAAATGGATTTTTGACCAACGGCTCTTTGGCCGATACGGAAATTTCCGCTATGGCCGCGCTGGGGCGGATGGACGAGGCGCTTTCCGGCCCGCTCTTTGAAGGGGACGGCGGCAAGGACATACGCCTGGCGGTGCTTGAACCGGAACTGCGGGGCGCGGCGGCGTCGGATGTGTGGCTCCCGGTCTATGTGCAGGGTCTCCTGCACAGCATCCTCCGTAAATATTCCGCGATGACCCTGATAGACCGGCAGAACCTGAACCAGATTATCACGGAGCAGGACCTTGCCGCCAACGGACGGTTTTCCGAAAGCGACTTTATCTCCCTGGGCAATTTGACCAACGCGGAATACTTCCTGACAGGGACGGTGCAGAAACTGCCGGGCGGGGAATTTTCTGTAAGCCTGTCGATAACCGGATCGGGCAGCGGGGAAAGCCGGGCTTCGTTTATGGGGAACGGGACAGCGGAGGCCCTGCAAAACGGGACACTGATAAACGGGGCGGTAGAGGACCTGTTGTCCCAGCTTGGGGTGGAACTTACCGAGACCGGACGGCGGAGCCTGGTAACGGGCCGGTACATGGCAGCCCAGGCGGAAGTGGGTTTTGCCCGAGGTCTGGCGGCGCAGCAGAGCGGCGCGGCGGTGGAGGCGCTGCTCAACTACAGCCAGGCGGCGGCCTTTGATCCCTCCCAGTTGGAATCTCTGACCCGGCTCGGTTCCGTTTCGTCGGAGATAAGCGGGGGATCGGTAAGCGCCAACATTCTCAACGACATACAGGCCCGGAACACATGGGTAGAGGTATTCCGGGAAGTGGCGGCGTTTTTCAACAGCCATCTCCCCTTCGAGATTACCTACGATCCGAACCTGGTGCAGATAGGGACAACAGATTACGCAAAGAACCGGGTAGAGTTAGGCATGTGGATCAGAGCGGAGCCCTCGGCGGCGGGATTCACGGCCCTGAACTCTCTGATAGAAGGGCTTGAAAAGACGGGGAAGCGGGAAGCCTGGGGCTTCGCGGGCTGGCCCCTGCGGGATATACGCCCCCGGACAACGGGGACGGTTCTTTTTCCCGGGGTCAGTTCCTTTAGTTTTGCAGTACAGACGGCGCTGGTAAACGAGCGGGGGAAGGTGATAGCCCGGGGAAGCATTACTCTGAAAACGAAAAAAATCGGGTTTAAGGCGGGGGACGCTTCGGTACAAGCCCCGGAGGGCGCCCTTGCCCAGGTTGTTTACCCCAAAGTGAACGCCCAGGACCTGACCCCCACGCTGACGGTGGTGATAGCCGGGGTAAACGGGATGACGGGCCGGGAGATAAGCGAGACGGGGTATATGCGGATAGCACCGGGGGACATAGGCAGGCAGTTGCTGGAGCGCGGCGATGCGTATGCCGACAAGAAGGACTATGACCGGGCAATTGAGGAGTATACCCAGGCAATACTGCTAGACCCCGATAATGCTTACGCCTACCACAGCCGCGGCGATGCGTATTACTGGGAGGATGACTATGACCGGGCTATCGCGGATTATGATCAGGCGATCCGGCTAGACCCCGATAATGCTTACGCCTACCACAGCCGCGGCGATGCGTATTACTGGAAGGATGACTATGACCGGGCTATCGCGGATTATGATCAGGCGATCCGGCTGAACCCAGATGAGGACTTGCACTATAGCAGCCGCGGCAAGGCGTATCAGTGGAAGGATGACTATGACCGGGCGATCGCGGATTATACCCAGGCGATCCGGCTGAACCCAGATGAGGACTGGTACTATCACAGCCGCGGCGATGCGTATTACGCCAAGAAGGACTATGACCGGGCTATCACGGATTATACCCAGGCGATCCGGCTGAACCCAGATGAGGACTTGCACTATAGCAGCCGCGGCGATGCGTATCAGTGGAAGGATGACTATGACCGGGCGATCGCGGATTATACCCAGGCGATCCGGCTGAACCCGGATGATGCTTACGCCTACTACAGCCGCGGCAAGGCGTATCACTGGAAGGATGACTATGACCGGGCAATCGCGGATTATGAACAAGCGCTAAGAATTGATCCCGGCCATACCCGAGCCAAAAACAATCTTGAAAATGCCAGGAAGGCGCGTGGGCGGTGATCCATGAAAAAATTGCCAGACGGGATAGCGGCGAATGTGGCGCCGGCGCGCGCTGCCTGGGGGCTTGAATAATAATGTTTTACAGTATAGGTTTAAGCATTGACGTTTAATTGAGAGTTGAATCTTACCGATACTAATAGTTGGGAGGCTATTGTATATGAATAATTTTTCCAAAACCGTCGATCTTTTGCACCGCGCCCTTGACGCGCAGACGATACGGCGGGACGTGCTGGCAAACAACCTTGCCAATTCCGAAGTGCCGAACTTCAAGCGCAGCGAGCTTAACTTTGAAAGCGAGTTGAAGCGGGCGCTGGACGGCGAAAAGCAAAAACCCGTTATAGAGCTTACGCGGACGGATCCGCGCCACATCTCAAACTGGAATCCACCGGATTGGCGCGATGTAAAGCCGCGCCGCGTGCTGGACTATGTGAGCGTGTCGAAGAATAACGGCAACAATGTTGACGCGGAGCAGGAGGTCCAGCGGCTTGTCGAAAATCAGCTTATGTACTACCTGCTGTCCCAGTCGGCGGCGTTTGAGTTTAACCAGGTAAACAGTGTGTTAAGGAGTTAAGTGAGGAGATAGAAAGATGGGACTGTTTAATTCAATCAACATAGCGTCGTCCGGGATGACGGCGGAGAGGCTGCGGAGCGATGTTATCGCCGACAACATAGCGAACGTATCGACTACGCGGACGGCGGAGGGCGGTCCGTTCCGGCGTAGCCGCGTGATAATGCGGCCCCGCGTGGAGCAGGCCTACTGGCGGAGTCCTTTTCTGCCTGAGGGCATGGATAACGGCGTGGGCAAGGGCGTGCGGGTAGCGGAGATAGAGAAGGACAACTCGCCGCCCCGCCTCGTGTACGACCCGACGCACCCGGACGCTATAAAGAGCGGCCCGCGCGAGGGCTATGTCGAGATGCCGAATGTCGACATAGTTACCGAAATGACGGACATGATAGCGGCCAGCCGCGCTTACGAGGCTAACGCCTCCGTGATCGAGGGGTCAAAGGCCATGTTCATGCGGGCTCTGGAGATCGGCGTGAGCCGGTAAAACACCTGATTTTGGGAGGGAGATATGGATTTAATACCGAAACTACAGGCCGTTGATATACTGCCTATGACGACAAGCAATACTCGGCATATCAGCAATGCCGGCGTCGTGGGCTTTGGCGGCTCGCGTGACCACGGCGGCATAGTGAAAGACTTTACAGGGCAGGGGGCAGCGATGGCGGAAACCGGCGTGAGGATAGGGGCCGACTCGGTCCTCCGGGCGGGGAGTCTGGGGGTTTCCGGCCTTAACCGGGCGGACGGCGCCAACTTTGCCGATGTGATGCTCCGCGCGATAGACGGGGTTTCAGGCGACCAGAACAGGGTGTCCGCGCTGGCTGAGGCTGCGATAACGGACCCCGGCTCCGTTGACATCCACGACCTGACGATCGCGGAGGCGGAGGCAACGATGTCGCTCAACATAGCCCGCACTATTCTAAGCCGGCTGACTCAAGCCTGGAGGGATATAATCAACACAAGATAGCGGCCTTGGCCGGGGCTTTTCTGCCCGCAGGCTGAAGTTTGTTTTATATGGGCCGTAGCGTCCGCCTTGGGAGGGGAAAATGGGAGAATTTTTAAAAAAACTGTCGGAACAGTTCAGGATGCTGTGGGGGCGCTGGACGCTGATTCAGAAACTGATACTTGGCGGTATAGTGGCGGTGTCCGTCATCGCCATTGTGGTGATGGTGTCCGTTTCGTCCGGGCCGGGCATGATTCCCGTGATAGACACGCCGGTTGTGAACGAGGAACAGCGGGCAGCGATCGTTACCCGCATAAACGCCGAGGGGGTGAAGACGCAGGTTTCCGCCTCCGGCGTTGTGTACGTGCAGGATGAGGCTACGGCGCGGCGCATGAGGACGATCCTGATCCGTGAAGACCTCGTGCCGCGGGGCACTGACCCCTGGGCGCTGTTCGACAGGGATCGCTGGACGATCACCGACTTTGAGCGCAACGTGAACCTGCGCCGCGCCATAACCACGATGGTTACCGATCACATACGCTCGCTTTCCGAGATCGACGACGCCAATGTCGTGATTGAGATGCCGGAACGCACCCTGTTCACCTCCGACCAGAATCCGGTAACGGCCAGCGTAATCATAATGCCCAGGCCGGGCAGCGATATTACTACGGACAGGAAAAAGATCGAGGGCATCCAGAAGCTGCTGATGTTCGCCGTCGAGGGTTTAAAGCCTGAAAACATCGTAATTACCGATCAGAACGGCATTGTACTGAACGACTTTGCAGGCATGGCCGAGATAGACAGGCTTGCCCGCATAGAAAAGGAGATAAAAATCGTGCGCGATACGGAGGCAAAGTACCGCGCCGATATACTCCGGGCCTTGCAGGTAAACTTTTCCAGCGACCGCGTCCGCGATCTTAACATAAAAATCGACATGGATATGTCGAAAAAGGCTGTCGAGTCGCAGAAAATCACGCCAATCATCCTGAAAGAGCGGACGCCGGGTCTTTCGTACGACGATTCCGAGCGGACGCCCTCGCTCACGCTGTCCGAAACTACCTCGACAACGACATGGAAGGGCACGGGCTTCAACCCGGAAGGCCCGGCGGGGGTAGAGGGGCAGACCCCGCCCGCGTACCGCGATATGTCCAACCTGTACGGTGAGGTAACGCAGCAGACCCGCACCCACAATGAGGAGTTTAACCGCGAGGAGATAACGGAAGAGCGCAGCCCGACCATAGACCGGATAAGCGTTTCCGTGAACATAGACGGTACCTGGGCCCGCAAGCGTGACGAGAAGGGCAAGGTTGTCTACCTGCCGGACGGCAGGGTGGAACGTGAGTATACGCCCGTATCGCCTGAGGAGTTAGCCAAGACGCAGGCGCTTATCGAAGGGGCTGTTGGTTTTAACGCGGCGCGGGGCGATATTGTCCGTGTGCAGAACATCCAGATCGACCGCAGCGCCCAGTTCGCGGCGGAGGATGCCGCCCTGATCAGGCAGCGTCAGATTCAGATGACCATTATAGCAAGCCTTATCGGACTGGCGCTTTTGATGATAGGCTTTGTACTGTTCCAGATCATCCGCAGGACGCAGGAGGCGGCGCGGCGGCGGCGTGAGGAGGAGCTTGCCCGTCAACACCAGCTTATGCGCGAGGAAGCCCTACTCCGCGCGGAAAGCGAGGGCCAGCAGGTGGCTATGTCGGTTGAGGAGCAGGCCCGCATGGAGCTTCAGGAGAAGGCGATCAACCTTGCCAAAGAACACCCGGCGGACGTGGCCCAGCTTATAAGAACCTGGATAATGGAGGATTAGCTGTAAATGGCGGAAGAGTCGAGTTCAAAGAAGAAGAAAGACATAAAGAACATGACCGGCAGGCAGAAGGCCGCGGTTTTTCTTGTCAGCATAGGTTCGGATATAAGCTCCGAGATTTTCAAGTATCTGCGTGAGGACGAGATAGAAACCCTCACGTTTGAGATCGCCCGGATGGAAATGATAGAGCCTGAGCAGAAGGACGCGATTCTGACAGAATTCCAGGAATTGATGATGGCCAACCAGTTCATTTCGATTGGAGGCATCGACTATGCCCGTGAACTGCTGGAGAAATCGCTCGGCAGCCAGAAGGCCATAGACATCATAAACCGGCTTACTTCCAGCCTCCAGGTGCGCCCGTTCGACTTCATCCGCCGCACCGATCCGGCCCACCTCCTTAACTTTATCCAGCAGGAACTGCCGCAGACGATAGCGCTGATACTTGCCTACCTGGAACCGAACAAGGCCTCAATGATCCTACAGAATCTGCCGTCCGAGGCGCAGAGTGAGGTAGCCCGGCGCATCGCGATCATGGACAGGACGAGCCCGGAAGTCCTGCGTGAGGTGGAAAGGGTTCTGGAAAAGAAGCTTTCCACGCTGTCCAGCGAGGATTACACGGCGGCGGGCGGCGTAGGCAGCATAGTCGAGATTCTGAACCTTGTGGACCGTTCCTCCGAAAAGCAGATTGTCGAGGCGCTGGAAGAGGAGGACCCGGAGCTTGCCGAGGAGATCAAGAAGCGTATGTTCGTGTTCGAGGATATTGTCATGCTTGACGACCGCTCCATCCAGAAGGTGCTGCGCGAGGTTGACCAGCAGGAGCTGTCCAAGGCGCTCAAGTCTGTTGACGCGGAGGTGCAGGATAAGATATACAAGAATATGAGTAAACGCGCCGCCCAGATGCTCAAAGAGGACATGGAGTTCATGGGGCCGGTGCGCCTTAAAGATGTTGAGGAATCTCAGCAAAAGATTGTTTCCATTATCCGGCATCTTGAGGATACCGGCGAAATTGTTGTAGCCCGCGCGGGCGAAGACGAGCTTGTTGTGTAGGAGGCCGTGCCATGCTAACTGTGGGTATTATAGGTGTAACCGGTTATGCCGGTTCTGAACTGTTTAGAATCCTGTCCAGACACCCCAAGGTGGGGGAACTGGTTGTTTCCTCGATCAGCCATAGTGGAAAGTTGCTGTCGAGTGTATATCCCAACTTTATTGGCGGCCCCAAGGTGAAGCTGGAAAACTCAACGTCGGTTGTGGCCGCTTCCGATGTGGTGTTTGCGGCGTTGCCGCACGGCGAAGGGGATGATATTGCCCCTACGTGTGTTATGATTGGCGTGCCGTACATAGACTTGTCCGCGGACTTCCGTTTTGGCAAAGATCAGGAAACGTACAGCGCCTGGTACGACAGTGAGTGGTACAGCGACATGCACCGCAAATCTATTTACGGTCTGCCCGAGATGAATCGTCAAAAAATACAGGCGGCGGCAAAGAACTTTCGTGAAAATCACGAAGAATTGGACGACGAAAATGGCGTTGTAATAGGGAATCCCGGCTGCTATCCGACCGGGGCGGCGCTTGCCGCCTTCCCGGCGCTCTCACGCGGCGTATACGGCGGCGGCACGATAATTGTCGATTCCGTTTCCGGAATTACAGGCGGCGGACGCAAGCCGGCGCGGGCATTCCACTTCCCGGAATGTTACGACTCGATGACGCCGTACAAGGTGGCCTCCCACCGCCATACGCCGGAAATCAGCCGCGTTTTTTCGTTGATGGAAGGTATCCCGCCGTCCTCCCCACGCCCGCTGATCTTCACGCCGCACCTTGCCCCGATGAACCGGGGTATCCTCAGCACGGTCTACATCCCGCTGTCCGCCGAATGGAGATGCGGGCCGCCTAAGCCTTCAGCGCCGCGCCCGCCTTCGGACGCTGTTATCGAAAAGACTGCCCGTATCCACGAGTTGTACAGGGACTTCTACCGGAATGAACGGTTTGTGCGCGTGCTTCCGCAGGGTATTCTCCCCTCGACAGGCCGCGTGCGCTCATCAAACTTTTGTGATATATCGGTGCATATAGACCATAACGGCCTGAACCTTATCGCTATAAGCGCGATAGACAACATGGTCAAAGGCGCCGCAGGGCAGGCCGTCCAAAACATGAACATCATCTTTGGTTACAAAGAATCTACCGGCCTGGACGCCCTCCCCGCCATGTTCTAGCAGGGCAGGGCAGGGCAGGCCAGCCTGCACCGAACGTACGCCAATGGCGGTGGAATCGTCCTTGCGAGCCGCTGAGCGTGAAAGATAGCGGGTTATACGCTTCGGCCTTGCGAGCGGTTTTACGATGAGGCTTTACGAGTAGGTAGGAGTTTGCGGAGAAGGCGCGCAACGGTGGTCCAGCCGCCGAAGGCGGCGTAGCGCGTAAACTGCCTGTTAGGCGACGTTTTTTTTGCTTCCAATTACGTTTTTTCCCCATCCTACATATTTCCTTCACTAAGGCTGGTTTTATTTGAATAGCTCGTCCAACGTGGTGGGTGGGACTTTCATTGCATTTTAATCCTAATACTTGTTGCAGTCCTTGCGCACTTGCCCCATTCTTCTGTGTTGTTATCCACCATATTGCTGTAAACCATTCCCGTAACGGCTTTCTTGTGTCTTGGAATATAGCGCCAGCAATAACTGAGGTTTGATGTCCGCATTCTGCGCATTCATATAAAGTTCCACCTATAGTCCATGCCTTGGTATGCCCACATTTGGGGCATATGAACCCATTTTGAAATCAGGCTGTATAGATAATCTCTACAGTCCTTTTCACTTGCGAACTGATGGGTAAACTCGTTAAATGTCATAGGATATTCTATCATGACTACAGCATAAAACTCTATTAAACCTTAGTCAAGGAAATATGTAGGTTATGGTATTCCATCGTTTACTTTGTCTTTATAACAATTGCCGGGTCAGTTATATTTTTTGACCAATTCATACTGCCCCGCATGGATGCGGGGCATAATTCATAAATTTCCGGTTTTTTTCAGGTAACGTTCCAGATGTATGCGACACCCCGTCATTGCAAGGAGCACAAGCCGCAAGCGGCTGGACAACCGCTCCGCGGTTGTCTTTACGCTTTTCATGGTCGTTTTTGTGTGCGGGTTGTCAGGTACTCAT
>JAIRMP010000165.1 GCA_031258615.1 Spirochaetaceae bacterium
CAATGGAATCGTATTTGCCTTTGAGATAATATGCACAAATATTCGTATCAAGGAAGTACATTACAGCGGTTCTCTGGGTATATCATATTTTGCTTCTATATTGTCCGGTTCAACAAATGCTTCATCTTTTATTCGGCCATTCTGGTTTAATACCCCGCCGTTTGCGGCGGCTCAAGAAATGCATCGCTTTCACAAAAAACTGGTAGTAGAACTGCCATGTACCGCGTGTTCAGTGTGCCACCGGCACACTGAACAACGGCAAGCCGCTACGCGGCTTGTCTATACGAACGAACCTCCGCTGAAATAAACCTTTTACTAAAGATACCGCAGGGCTTGCCCTGCGGAGGTTCATTATAAATTTCCGCAGCCGATCGAGCCGACGCGCAACCCATACAATGTTTAAGATACCGCGCAGCAAACTTGTTTGCGCGCTTGCTGCGCGGAGGCTCATTCAATCGTCGACACTGTAGTCGCGTGCGGAGGCTGGGGGGGGGGGGGGGCAGCGGAAGCCCGCAGGGCTGTAACGCGGGGTCGGCAATTTGCCGCAGCTTCCCCCATCTGAACAGTTACCAAAAATCGTAACCCGCCTGCCCCGCGCGGTCGTTTCGTTATCCGCCCAGCGACCTCGCCAGCACCTCTAGCAGATCAGCCTTGTCGGGTCTGACGGCGCTGTTGGCGATATGTTTGGCTTGAAGCGCGATGCCGGCGTACTGTTCGATTTCGGCATCGGTGAATTTCTCCCGCTCGCCGAGAAGCCCGTCAATGACCACGTCAAATTCGTCGAGGCTGTCCATGCCCAGCGCGGCCAGTATCTCGCCCACACGGTTCGCGCCTGAGGCTTTCTCCTTACGCTGGACAAACCGGAGGTACGCGCCCAACAGGAGGCCGTTAGCCCTGCCGTGGTCTATGTGCCTGAAATAGGTGAGCGAATAACCCAGGGCGTGAACCGCGATCGTTCCCGTGTTGGCGATGACCGTGCCGTCCAGCGTCGCGGCAAAAAGCAGCTTCTCGCGGACAGCGGGATCGTCGATGCGGCCCGATCTGAGGGCGGAGAGACATTCGGCGAAAGCCCTGATACCGCTTTTCGCGGCGGCGTCCGTGAAGGCCGAAGCGCGAGCGCCCAGCATACCCTCCACCGCGTGGGACAGGGCATCCAGCGCCGTGTTGATCAGGGTGTTCCGGCTCAGACTCAGAATATACCGTGCGTCCAGAAACGCGACGCGGGGAAAAAGCAGAGGCGAGGAGAGGGAAGACTTCGATTGAATGGCGTCGTTGTTGAGGATGGCGTACTGGGTTACCTCCGAACCGGTGCCGGCGGTGGTCGGGACGGCGGCCACCGGCAGGGCCTTGTCAAAGGGCGTGGTAAACAGGGCGCGGGCGGACAGGGAGTTCACCGCGATGGCCGCCACGGCCTTGCCGGTGTCCATGGACGAGCCGCCGCCAACGGCAACGACAAAATCGCAAGCCTCGCGCCGGGCAAGCTCGGCGGCTTCAAAGACGCCGGCTATCGTCGGGTTTGCCGTTACCCGGTCAAAGAGGGCGTAGACCTGGCCGTTGGCCTCCAGCGCCCTTATCACATCGTCAAGCGAACCGTTCTTTTTGGCCGAACTCCGGCCCGTAACGATCAGCGCCTTTTTCCCCAGCCCGCCAAGAAGCGGCGCGTTATCAACCAGGGCGTTTTCGCCCCCCACAATCTTTGTGGGCATATAATAATTCGTCATACCATACCATCCACTATGCCAAGCGCTTCGTCCAGAATAGCCATCTCCTCGGCCAACTGTTCCTTCGTAATGATGAGGGGCGGGGCAACGAGTATCATATTCTCATGCGTATAGGTCATAAACCCGCGCCCGGCAAGCTCCCCGTTTATCTTTTTCATTATCCCGTCCGGGTCCTTCCCGTAGGGGACAAGGGCCTCCTTCGTCTTGCGGTCCTTCACCAGTTCCACCGCGCCGAAAAGCCCTATGCAGCGCGCGTCCCCGATACACCTGTGCCTTTCCTTGAGGCTCGCAAAGATCACCGCCAACTCCGCGCCGCGTTCCTTTACATTGTCCAGCACCTTGTGCTCCCGGTAATAGTTGAGCGCGGCGATACCGGCGGCGCAACCCAGCGGGTGGCCTGAGTAGGTGAGGCCGCAGGAGAGCAGGTTGTCGTCAAAGTGCGCGGCGATTTTTGACGAAACCGCGCAGCCGCCAAGCGGGACATACCCGCAGGTAATCCCCTTGGCAAAGGCCACGATGTCCGGCTTGATGTTGAAATGTTCAAAGGCGAACATCCTTCCCGTGCGGCCAAAGCCCATCATCACCTCATCGCAGATCAGCATGATGCCGAACTCGTCGCAGACCTTACGCAGGCCCTCAAAGTAGCCTTTGGGCGGAATGATAGCGCCGTTTGTGCCGGTTACCGTCTCGCAGATCACCGCGGCAATGCTGTCAGGGTTTTCGTAAAGCGCCTGTTCACGGAAGCGGCGCACATAGTAGGCCGCGGCGTCCTCGTCCGAGGAGAACGGGAGATCGTCCCGGTACACGTAGGGATCGAAAAACTTGATAAAGCCGGGAATGCCCGGTTCAAGGGGATAGCGGCGGGGTTCGCCGGTCAGGTTGCCCGCGCCAAAGGTTGACCCGTGGTAGCTGCGGTAGCGGGAAAACACCTTGTAACGGCCTGTGTACATACGCGCCATCTTGATAGCGTTTTCGTTGGCGTCCGCGCCGGCGTTGGTAAAAAACACCTTGCCGAAGTTGTCCGGCAGCAGATCAATGATCATCCTGGCAAGCTCGCCCCGCGCCTCGTTTCCGTAGGACGGCGAGATATAGCAGCACCGATCCGCCTGCTTTTTAATCGCGTCAATGATCGCCTTGTTGCCGTGCCCCAGGTTCAGGTTGACAAGCTGGCTGGACATATCGGCGTAGCGTTTCCCGGACGGGTCCCACATATAGATGCCATCGGCCCTTTCAATGACTATGGGGTCAAGCCCCCGCTGTTTCGACCATGACTGCAAGTTGTACCTGGCATGGTTTGTTTTTATGGATTGTTCCGACATAACGATTCTCCTTTGCCTATTTTCCTTTCAGTGGATTGTATCATTTTTTTATCATTTTTTATCTATGGCGAGCACGGTGTTAAGCGCCACGTTTACACCCGCCCAGGCCTCGTCGAGGGAGGTAAACTCTTCCTCGCAGTGGCTGTGGCCGTCCTTGCTGGGGACAAAGATCATCGTGGTGGGCAGCATATCGGAGACGTACTGCGCGTCGTGCCCCGGCCCGGAGTGCATGATCATATACGAATAGCCCAGTTCCCTCGCGTTCTTTTCCACAAGCCCGACAAGTTCCCGGTTGAATTCGCACCGTTTGCGGGACCACGCTTCTTTATACGTTACCGGACATTTGTCAAATTCTTTGGGAATACCCTTTATGGTTTCGAGAGCTTTCGCAAGCACGGCAGGGTCCCAATGGCGGACATCAAGAGAAAATTCAACTTCGTCAGGGATAACCGTATGCACATTCGGGTGCAGTTTTATCTCGCCGGTGGTGTATACGATGTCCTTGGGGAATGTATCCAGCTCCGCATGAATCCACTTAATGGCGCTGGCCGCCGCGAGCAGCGCGTCTTTTCGGAAAGACATGGGCGTAGTGCCCGCGTGGTCGGCCTGACCCTGCGTACGAATACGGTAATTGAACATACCGACAACCCCGTCAACAACGCCTATCTGTTTCTTCGCGGCTTCCAGAATGGGCCCCTGCTCTATATGCAGTTCAAGCATGGCGCAGTAATCTCGTGCGTTGAGCCGGTTTTTTTCATCTCCCGCAAAACCCGATGTCGCAAGCGCCTCGCCGAAGGTCCCTCCCGCCTCTGGGAAAACGCCCTTTGACGCAAGCACCGTTGCCTTGTCGAATTTCCCACAGATGACCCCTGAGGACATCATGGCCGGCGGATAGAGAGAACCTTCCTCGTTTGTCCATATCATCGCGGTAAGCGGGTGGCGGTGGGGTATCTTTTCGGCAACCACGGTTTCCAGCGTTTCCATTGCGGCAATAACGCCCAGTATGCCGTCGTAGTTGCCGCCGTTCCTCACCGAGTCCGCGTGGCTCCCCATCACGATACGCGGAAGCCCCGCGTCCGATCCGGCAATGGTGGCGTACATATTCGCCATGTCGTCCGTCACGACCTCCGCGCCTATCGCGGCCATACGCCTGGAAAATTCCTTGCGCGCCGCTATTGCCTCCGGGGAAAGGGAAAAACGGGTTACACCGCCCTTTCCGGCGGCTCCGAATTGGGAAAAAGTTTCTATCTTGTCTTTTACCCTGTTTTTGTTACACTGATACATCTTAACCTCCATATTCAATTCAATTAACAATTAACAAATCAGCAGAGCCGTCACAATTCCTCATTACTCATTATGGAAGTAATCTACGGCTTCAGACCCCAAAAGACCGATGCCGGCATGAACGAACTGTGGCAGGATGTTCTCACCCTGCCGGTTACAATTATTCGGGAGATTTCCAATTGTATTATTGATGAGGCTGCCCGCTTGAAGTCCGTTTACAAGATGTCCCTCGCGGATTCTATCGGTCTTGCTACCGCCGTCGAACTTTTCGCCGCGTTTGTTACTTCCGATCACGGCGAGCTTGCGGCTGTTGAGCAGCACGAACCTATCTCCTTTCTCTTGCTTCCGCCCCGCCCCAAAAAAACGAATAGCGCCCATACCTCACCCCTCATTCCTTGCTAACCGCCGCCGCTCACCGGCCCTCAATGCCCCGGACGGACAGACGTATACGCACAGATGGCAGCCGGCGCAGGCGCTGTTTATTGACGGAAGACGCTTTTTCACGTCCCAATCTACCGCGCCGTGGCCGGCATCGCTACAGGAAATGTAGCAGCGTCCGCAGGAAAGACACTTCCTCTCGTCCAGCACAACGGGCTGGACGCTTTCGCGGTCAAGCTCATTGGCCGGCGCAAAGGCATCAAGCCCCTTCCCGATAAGTTCCGCGACGCTTCGGTAATCATGCCGCCGCATAAAACCCAGCAGCCCCAGCTTGAGCTGGTCTATGATGCGGTAGCCGTACTGCATGACCGCTGTCGTTACCTGAAGGTTGGCGCAGCCCAGGAGCAGGAAGTCCAGCGCGTCTTTCCATGTTTCTATGCCGCCCATACCGCTTACCGGCGCGTTCATCGTCCCCCTCCATGTTTTGAGGTCCGAGATGAACCGGAGCGCGATGGGTTTAACGGCCTTCCCCGAATAGCCTGAGACACAGGTTTTGCCGTCCACATCAAGGAGAGCCCGCAAGGTTTCGCTGTTAAAGCCGGTAAAACTTTTCACCGTGTTTATCGCGGCGATGCCGTCCGCGCCAGCGCCGAGAGCCGCCTCCGCCGGGGGTATCATACTGCCCAGGTTGGGGGTCATCTTGGCAAGCAGGGGGAGGCCGCTCCCCTTCCGCGCCGCTTTGGTAAACGCGGCGACAAGTTCCGGGTTCTGCCCCACGTCGCTGCCCAGCCCTGACTCGCTCATGTGGGGACAGGAAAAGTTGCACTCGATGATGTCAACCTTGGCGGCCTCACATTCCTTAGCGAGGGCCGTCCACTCCTCCTCATCCTGCCCCATGATCGAAGCGATGATCACTTTGGAAGGGAACTCCTCTTTCAGCCTTTTCAGGTCCGCGAAGTTGTCTTTCGCGGGACGGTCTGAAATCTGCTCAAGGTTGCGGAAGCCGACAAAGGGGGT
>JAIRMP010000196.1 GCA_031258615.1 Spirochaetaceae bacterium
AGCCCGATAGTATAAAAAATCACTGCTCTATTGGCGAACGGGAAGAAACTTTGCGGCAGAGAGGGTTTTAGTCTTTGAATTCCGATAAAATGTGCCTTTAATCAGCGTTGCCTTAGAGGCGGTGGAAGGCGGCGGCGAAGTAAATTTGGAACTGGTGGTAAAACTTTTCAACATGAACCGCCCCGCCGCGGGGCGGCGGGTATCTTGTAAGCGTTACATTATTTACGCGGTTCGTTCCGATAGGAAATTGGATCAAGGGCTTTGCGCCGTGTTCAGGATATTTTTTCGAGGGTTGTTTTCGCGCGGCGGGAAAGGCTTGAGTTTTTGTCTTTTGCCAGCTTTTCCACCTCGCCTTTGAAGGCGGTAAAACGGTTGTTTGCCGTTAAATCGAGGGCGTAAAATTTTTCGGTAACATCTTTTGACGCAAAAAGACGGGCGGTAAGATTTTCAACCTTTCCCGTCTTCGCGGAACTGAGAACCTTCAACAAACCCTTGTACAGGACAGTCTGATTCCTGGCCTTTGCCTCGTCAAGTTTTGCGATAACTTTTTCGGCATACCGATCCGCGTTGTTCCTGATAAGCATCTCGGCGGAGCGGGAACGAAGGCTGTCGCCAACCTTTCCGTCCTCCAAAAGAGCAAGAAGCGCCGCGTTCGCCTCAGAATTATCCATCTCGCCGAGCGCCATCACCGCCTCGTCCTTAACGGCGGCCGCCTCGTCCCTTTCGGCGCGGTAACGCAGGTACGGAATCGCGTCTTTGAGCCGCCGGGCCTTTGCCGAACGTACGGCGGCAAGGCGTGTCTTAAAGTATGTGTCACGAAAACCTTCCAGTATTACGGCGTCAACCGCGTCCCCGTCGAAAGAACCCAGCGCCTCGACCGCTGCAAAACGTATGTTTGGATCGGCGGACGACGCGGACGCGATTATGCTTTCAAGGGTGGATTTATCCTTCAGCTTGCCGGCAGCTTCCAGGGCCGCCATGCGTAGCGGCGTACCCTGCTCATTACTGTTTATAATTTCGAGCAGAAACGGCGCCGCTTCCTTTCCGCCGCTCCCGCCAATCGCGGATACTATAGCCTGCCGTACACCGTCCCCCGGATCACGGTTGTTGTAATAACCGATCAGCATTTCCGTTATTTCAGGCCGCGCGCCGCCCGTTTCTGAATAAACGAGCTTTCCAAGCGCCTTTATCGCCGTGCCATGATAGTCGGTATCATCTGAGGATATAATTTCCATAATTGCGGGGAGAGCGTCCTCCTCCTTTACCGTGCCGAGATAATCAAGGGCAGCGTTTATTTTTTGTGAAGATTCCCCCTCACGTCCGGCAAGAATCGCAAGGGCAGGCTTTTCAAGCCCTTCCCGCGACCTTTCATTAAAAAAAGAAAATACTCCAAGAATTATGTTCTGATTCTTTGTTTTCGATACAAGCCTGACAAGATCATCGTCCATATAATCAATGCCGCCGGCGCGTAATTTTTTTATCAGTTCCAGTATTTCGTTGTCCGTGCCGTAGTTTATTGTTTCCCGCATGGCTGCGTCTTCCGGCACGGCGGACGAAGTCTCGGCCGCGCCTGCAAAAAACACTTCTATGGAAAATAAAACAATTGCAAAACAAACCGTTTTCAATTTGACCCGGAGCCTCCATAATAGTTTTTCAGGAATTGCTGTTTATATTCTGTAAAACAATCCGCATCTATTGCAAGACGCGCGTTTTTAACCAAACTGTGCAAAAAATACAGGTTGTGGTAGCTCACCAGCATTGAAAAAAGTATTTCTTCCGATTTAAAAAGATGGCGCATATAAGCCCTGCTGTAATTTTTACAAACCTTGCAGTCACATTCACCGTCTATAGGAGAAAAGTCAAAAGCATAATTCTGTTTTTTTAGCGGGAGCGGGCCCGAATGGGTCAATGCCTGGCCGTTGCGGGCGAGTCTGGTCGGTAAAACGCAGTCAAACATATCAATGCCGTTTTCTATTGCCGCAAGAATATAATCAGGAGTGCCTATACCCATAACATAACGCGGTTTATCATCCGGTAAAAGGCCGGCGGTAAACGACAGATACTCGTTAAACACTTCATGCGGCTCTCCTACGGAAAGTCCGCCTATAGCGATTCCGGACGGAGACGCTTCTATGACCGCTTCCGCGCTCCGTTCACGCAGGTCCTTATAAAAATTCCCCTGCGCTATAGCGAAAAACTGTCCGTCGTATCCCGCGTCCCGCTGTTCCTGCCAGCGTTGTTTGGCGCGCAAAAGCCACGCGTTGTTCGTGTGGAGCGCCTGCAAAGCTTTCTTGTAAGGCGTACCGTAGCTCGTACAAACGTCAAGCTGCATCTGTATATCGCTGTTCAATACCACCTGTATGTCAACAACCTTTTCCGGTGACAAAAGATGTTCACTCCCGTCTATATGGGAGCGGAATTTTACCCCTTCATCCGTTATTTTTCGCAGGGACGACAGGGAAAATATCTGGAAGCCGCCTGAGTCAGTTAAATAATTACGTTTCCATCCTGAAAAATCATGCAGCGCGCCTTTAGCTTTTATGACATCCATTCCCGGCCTCAAATACAGATGATAAGTGTTTGATAAAATTATTTCAAAACCTATTTCGTAAAGATCATCGTTTGTAAGGGCCTTGACAGTCGCGTTGGTTCCGACAGGCATGAACACGGGCGTGGACACACCGCCGTGCGGCAGCGTAAGGAGTCCTGTCCGCGCCCTTGAATCCCTGTCCCTATGCCTTACAACAAACATTTAGTTCCTTACGTTTTGGCATACCTGACAAGCACCATACCAACCATTGAGAAAAGTACCACCGGGAACCATGCGCCTACAACCGGCGGTATGTAGCCAAGTTTTGCCGTCATCATACTGAGCATTTCAATTACATAAAATACAACAGCCGCAATCAGGCTTGTCAAAAGGCTCATCAGCATAATATTTTTTCTGAAACGTCCGCCCATTGAAATAGAAAGAATGATGACGATGAATGAGACTGCCGAAAACGAAAAGCGGTGATAGTAATCCGACTGCGCATCGGCATACGGAAGGCCGGCCTGTTTTAAATCTTTTACCAGCAGGGCGGCGTCACGTGCGGAAAGGTCCGCGGAGTCAACGGAACTGCGGCCAAATATATCAGGCTCTTCAGTGTAATCGGTAACGGCAGGAAGCGCGTGAACACGCAGCAGGCGGCCTTCCCACTCATAAATGTAGGCATTGCTGAAAAGCCAGTACTCACCATTCCAGCGGGCAACTGACGCGCGTATCTGTGACATAAACCTGCCGTCATCGTAACGCTCAACAATGCTGACGCCGTTAAGCGTCTTATTATTGCTGTCGTAGAAATCAACTGAATATATCCGGTTGCCATCCCGTGTTTTCACAACAATATTGGCATTCTTTTCCTGCTGTTCCTGATGCCGCAGCCTGCGCGTTATTGTATTTTTTTCCCTGAATGTGGGAATAACAACTATATCTTCAAAGAAAAACGCTGAAAATGAAGCTATAATTCCAATTGCCATAAAAGACCTGGCCAGGCGCCAAAACGGGATCCCGGACGATATTACGGATGTCAGTTCGTTGCGCGCCGCAAGATCACCTAGAGTATACGCCGATGCGAACAGCAGCGAAATGGGAAGCGCCAGAGAAAAACTTTTTGGAATATAATAATAGCTTGCCTTCATAATTTCCGAAAAAGGCGCTTCGTAATTCAGGTAGTGTACAAGATTCAAAAAAAGGTCGATAAGACAGAGGAGGGTAACAAACATGAACGACGCAAAAATAAATACAGGTATAAAATGTCTTATCATGTATCTGTCCAATATCATCGTCTAACCCTCTGAATACACATTATAAAGCCTATAACAAACGTAATTATATTGGGCAGCCACATCGTCCAGAACGGGGAATAACCCAGGCGTATGCCCATATTCTGCCCGCCCAAAAGAAGCGCCCAGTACACAACCGATATGATTATTCCAAGTATAAAGCCAACCGTCTGCCCGCTCTTTTTTGCCAATAGGCCCAGCGGAATCGCAAGGAAAATAAAACACAGCGAACCAAACGGGATGGAAAATTTTTTGTAGAATTCCAGCCGCCATACCGAAAGGATACGATCCGTTTTGAGCGATGATGTAAGCTGATATTCACGCAGAAAATTCTGCATAAAAGTGGTCCGCTGATTCCAGTTTTGCGCGCCGGGACCGGCGCGCATCGCGTCTTCCAGCGCAAGCTCGGCGCCAAGCAGCCTGTTGTACCTGTCAAAAAGTGTCGTATTCAGCACGGCCTCTTTGTCTTTTATTTCATTCAGCACATCCCTGGAACTCATCTCGCGCGGACTTATCGTGGATACCGCCGTGACAAAATCACCCTGCTCAATACGGTAACGGAGGTAGCCGCTTTGAGCGTAATCGTAATCATTGTAAACACTTTCTTTTGTCGATTGAATAAAAGCGTTTTCCATATCGAGATGCAGCCCCTCACTTCCCGCATCTACAAATTCCGCGTTTTTTGCCATGATAACGCGCCGCTCGCCGTCGGTCGTTTTATCAAGGATAATCAGGTCGGAAATTCTTCTCCCAGAAACATTTCCGGTAATTACAACCGTGTCCTTGAATTTTTTAACGGAATTGGCCTCCATCTCAAGCGCCGGGGTTGAAGCCAGTATCCGCTGGTAAAGTTTGGTGAATTCAATGGTTCCGGCGGGAAGCATGATGTCATTTACGGCAAATGAAACAAGCGATACAAAAACGCCCACAAGCAATGTCGGAATAAAAATATTTCTGTATGACAGGCCGGAAGACAGTATTACAAGAATTTCATTATCGGTGTTCATTCTGCCTATGGTCATAAGCGTACCAAGCAGTGTGGCGTACGGCGTTGACAGCGCTACAACGCCGGGAATGGAGTACATAATGAGCAGCGCAACCTGCTGAAACGGAACTTTTTTTGAAAGTATATCTTTTGCGAGCAGCAAAAGCTGGTTAACAAAAAATATTATAAAGAAAAACAAAAATGATACAAAAAACGCAAGCAGCGTTTCTTTCAGCACATACCTGAGTATTGTCCCCGATGTACCGCCCCTTAAAGAATTCGCGCTCATAACCCTGTCGAACCGAAGCCCCCCTCCCCCCTGTCCGTTTCCGATATACGGCTCGTCTCCGCCAGCGAGACTCGTAAAACCGGTGTAACGACAAGCTGCGCTATGCGGTCTCCGTGATGAATCGTAAAGGGCGCGGCGCCCAGGTTAATTAAAATAATGCAAAGCTCACCGCGGTAATCCGAATCTATTGTTCCGGGTGAATTGAGTACGGTAATGCCGTTTTTGCGCGCAAGCCCGGATCGGGGCCTTACCTGAATCTCGTAACCAAATGGAATCTCAAAGGCTAAACCTGTAGGAACAGTTACTATGCCGCCCGGAGCCGCCTGGACAGGCTCGTCAAGGCAGGCGCGTACATCCATGCCCGACGCGCCGGCTGTTTCGTAGCCCGGCAATTCCGCGCAAGGCCGTAGTTTTTTTACGTTTACCGTGATCCCCAATCCCACGGACTCCTCCACAATAAATGAAGCTGTTCCCCGCAGTGCGGCGTACTGTTAAACTTCATTTACAAATCTGTCTAAAAGTGTCGTATATGTGTAAACATCTGTCAATGCCCCTCCGCCCCAGCGTAGCGCCGGGCCGTGATATGCGGGCAATGAAACCGCCGCCGCTTTGACGTTCACCTTCCGTGGCAGTGCTTGTATTTTTTGCCGCTGCCGCAGGGACAGGGGTCGTTGCGGCCTACCTTTGGCTGGGAACGGACTACAGTTACCGCCTCGCCCTGCGGCCGGTTTCCCGCCGAGCGGCTGGGCGCCGCCGCCGGGACCCCCGTCTCGGCCACCATTCCGAACGCCCCTGTGCTGCCGTGGCTCGCCGACATAGCTATACTGCGCGGCTGCACTGTACGGCTGTCCGCCTGCGTGATCCGCACAAGGTGCGTCCGCGAGGCAATCTCGGCGCGTATCGTGTCAACCATCGTATCAAAAATATTGAAGCCCTCAAGTTTGTATTCGGTAAGCGGATTCTTTTGCGCGTAGTGGCGCAGGTAAACCGCCTCGCGCAGCGCCTCCATGTTTTCAAGATGATCCAGCCACATACGATCGATAAATTGCAGGTACTGCATCCTGATAAACGAATTTATCACACCGGCGCCAATCAGCGCGGCTTTTTCGTCAACATCCTTCTTTAGGTCTTCAACAATAATTTTTTTTATCTGTTCAGGCAGGACGGTTCTGTTTACTTCGGCAGGCAGCGTATAGTTAAACTTTGTTTTTAAATACGCGGCAAGGTCCTTCAATGCGGTCTCGGCATCGCCTTTCAGTCCGGACTGGTATTCCGCTACAGCAGCGGAAACCATATCTTCCGTTGCGTCGTTCACACGTTTTTGTAAATCATCATCCTTCAGTATAGCATCCCGCTGTTCATAAATAAATTTACGCTGCTGATTCAAAACATCATCGTATTCCAGCAAATGTTTGCGGATTTCAAAGTTTCTCTCCTCTACCTTTTTCTGCGCCCGCTCTATGCTTTTGTTAAGCAGAGGATGATTGATAGGCTCGCCATCCTCCATCCCAATCCGCTTCATAATATTTTTCATCCTTTCGCCGCCGAAAAGACGCATCAGGTCATCATCCATCGAAATAAAAAACTTGCTTCGGCCAGGGTCGCCCTGCCGCCCGGAACGTCCGCGAAGCTGGTTGTCGATGCGGCGGCTTTCATGCCGTTCCGTCCCTATCACATAGAGACCGCCCAGGGCCTTTACCTCCTCATACCTTTGCTTCCACTTCTCCGTTTCTTCCCGCAGAACAGCCGCAAATTTTTCAGGAGACGCCTCCGCGCCTGACTTCTTGCGGGCATGATGTTCCGGGTTGCCGCCAAGTTTTATGTCTGTCCCGCGCCCGGCCATGTTTGTCGCTATCGTAACGGCGCCCTTCTCGCCCGCCTCCGCTATTATCATAGCCTCGCGGGCATGGTTCTTCGCGTTCAGCACCTCGTGCCGCACGCCGCGCTTCGTAAGCAGCGCGGACAGCTTTTCGGACTTTTCGATTGACACGGTTCCGACAAGCATGGGCTGTCCGCGTTTATGCGCCTCGGAAATCTCGGTACAGAGCGCGTCGAATTTATCCGACTCGTTCAGGTACACCAGATCGTCCTCGTCTATACGGGCAACAGGCAGATTCGTCGGAATCACAACAACGTCAAGGTTGTAAATCTTGCTGAACTCTACCGCCTCCGTGTCCGCCGTCCCCGTCATCCCCGAAATCTTTTTATACAGCCTGAAATAATTCTGAAACGTGATGGTCGCCAGCGTCCGGTTACGCTGCTTGATTCTGATATGTTCCTTCGCTTCGATGGCCTGGTGGAGGCCGTCCGAATAGCGCCTGCCGTGCAGGATACGCCCGGTAAATTCATCAACGATCTGCACCTCGCCGTCCTTCACGACATAATCAACATCAATGTGAAACAATTTATGTGAGCGCAGCGCCTGTGTAAAGTAGTGCAGGTATTCAAAGTTTTCCTCATCAACTATCTGATTCTTTATCAGGCCGCGTTTTTGCAGCAGGGTTTCTATTTTTGCGAGCCCGTCATTTGTAAACGAAATAGATTTGTTTTTTTCATTTAATTTATAATCCCCGATAACTTCCTCGCCCTGGGTCTCATCGGGATAGTCGCCGTTTTCTTTTTTTTGCACCTCGACAAGGGTGCCCAGCATCTTGTCAACTTCGGCAAACTTGTACGTGTCATCCTCGGCTGCGCCGGAAATTATCAGCGGGGTGCGCGCCTCATCTATCAGTATCGAATCGATCTCGTCAACTATACAAAAATTATGACCGCGCTGCACGCGCTGCTCAAAACCGGAATGCATATTATCGCGCAGGTAATCAAAGCCGAATTCATTGTTCGTGCCATAAGTTATGTCGCAGGCATAATTCTCCTTGCGCCGCGCGTTGTCCATGTCCGAGAGTATTGTCCCGACGCTGACGCCCAGATAACTGAACACTGGCCGCATCCAGTTCGCGTCCCGCTCGGCCAGGTAGTCATTCACCGTCACGATATGTACGCCGCTGCCGGAAATCGCGTTCAGATAGGCGGCGGCCACGCTCATCAGCGTCTTCCCCTCCCCCGTCTTCATCTCAACTATCTTGCCCTGATGCAGCACGATGGAACCCATCACCTGCACATCAAACGGCCGCTCGCCGAGCATACGTTTCGCCGCCTCCCTCGCCAGCGCAAACGCTTCCGGCAGCATCCCGTCAAGTGTCTCCCCCGCCGCGTACCGCTCCCTGAACCGCTCCGTCTGCGCGGGAAATTCTTCCGCGCCCAGAGCCGCCGCCCAGGGTTCCTTCTCATTCACCGCCTGCACGATGGGTACAAGCGCTTTCAAATCCCGTTCCTTCTGCGACCCAAAAAACAGCGTCAAAATCTTTTCGATCATGTTTTAAGTTTACATACCGTCCGCCTCCTTTTTCAAGGCGCAGGCCAGCCTGCACCGAACGTACGCCAATGTCTGAGTCATTGTCCTTGCGAGCGGCTTTACGAAGGGGGTGGAGTTTGCGGTAAGCCAACCGCTAGGCTGGCGGCGCAAACTCCTATGCAAGCCGTAGGCTTGCACGCTGAGCGTGAAAGAGGGCTTGCCTGCGCCGCAGGCAGGCAGGCGGGTTACACGCTTCGGCCTGGAGTTTGCGGAGACAAGCGCGTAGCGGTTGTCCAAGCGCAGGCTTGCCACTCCTACTACTGGCCCCTAACAGCGGCAAGCCGCAAAGCGGCTTGGCTACAGCCGCAAATAAAAATTTTCTTGACTCTTACTCTTTGTGTGTTATAATTTAGAAAGAATATTTCTTGATATGAAGCAAGGAGAAAGAATTTGAAAACTCTAGAAAACATGACCACCATTGAACAGATGGAAGAAGTTACCGCTAAGCTCAAGGAGCGGGCGGTCGCAGTCGGCGCGGAAACCTACCAGGACCGCGTCAAAGCCCAGACGCCGCACTGCAAGTTCGGCGAGGACGGAATTTGCTGCAAAAACTGTTCTATGGGCCCGTGCCGCGTAACGGCCAAAGGAAAAAGGGGTATCTGTGGGGCGGACGCCGACGCTATAGCGGGTAGAAACTACCTTAGGACGATTGCGGCGGGAACCGCGTCCCACTCGGATCACGCACGTGAGATTCTTCACGTACTCCATAGCACTAAACGCGATGGAAACTATCAGGTTCGCGATGAAGCGAAGCTGCTGCGGCTTGCAAAAGAATACGGCGTAGAAACCGAAGGTCGCGACATATACGATGTTGCCCATGAAGTCGCCGAGGTCGGCCTTCTGGAATTCGGCAAACCCTGGGGGTATCAGATTTTCGCCAAGCGCGCGATCAAATCCCGCCAGGATTTGTGGGAAAAGGAAGACATATACCCCCGCGCGATAGACCGCGAGATCGCCACTTCCCTCCACATGACGCACATGGGCAACACGGCGGATCCGGAGGCGCTGATCCGTCAGGGACTGCGCACCGGACTTTCCAACGGCTGGGGCGGTTCGATGATAGGTACCGAGATCACGGACATCCTGTTCGGTACGCCCATAGTCCGCAAGTCCGAAGGCGACCTTGGCACACTGGAAAATGACATGGTAAACATAGTCGTCCACGGCCACGACCCGGCTTTCTCGGAAATGGTCGTTACCGCCTGCGACCTAAAAGAGCTACAGGATCACGCGAAAAGTGTGGGCGCAAAGGGTATCAACGTGGTCGGCCTCTGCTGTACGGCAAACGAGGTGGCGATGAGGCACGGCGTCCGCATGGTGGGCAACTTCCTCCAGCAGGAAAACGTGCTTCTCACCGGCGTTGTCGAGATGATGTGCGTGGACGTTCAGTGCATATTCCCCGCGCTCTCTTCTCTGGCGGCCTGCTTCCATACTCAGTTTGTTACCAGCTCGCCCATAGCGCGTATTCCCGGTTCGATATATGTCGAATTCAAGACGGACAGCGCGATGGATCAGGCGAAACAACTGATAAAAAACGCGATAGACAACTTCAAAAACCGCGATCAGGGGAAGGTCTATATCCCGACAAACAAGCAGCCCGCCGTGGTCGGCTATCCCTGTGAGCAGATAATCAGCCACCTGGACGGCATCACCAACAGCCATGTTGACGAGCTTGGCAGCTACCGTCCCGCGGTTGACGCGATAAAGGCCGGCGTTCTGCGCGGCGCGGTCGGCATAGTCGGCTGTAACAATCCCCGCGTCCGCCCGGACTATTCCCACTTCGAGATTATGAAGGAACTCCTCAAAAACGACATCTTGATAGTGGCGACAGGCTGCGCGGCCCAGCTTGCGACAAAAGTCGGCCTCTTGAACTTTGAAGCAAAATGGGCCTGCGGAGACGGGTTGCGCCGTGTTTGCGACCTACTGAACATTCCGCCCATACTGCACATGGGCGCCTGCGTTGACATCAGCCGCATCCTGCTGTTGGTGAACGGCATAGCCCGCGACTGGGGCGTTGACACTACCGCTCTTCCTATAGTCGGCGTGGCGCCTGAGTGGATGTCCGAAAAGGCCGTCTCTATAGCCAACTATGTCGTCTCAAGCGGCATAGACGTGTACCTCGGCATAGAGCCTCAGGTCAAGGGCGCTCCAAAGGTATGGGATCTTATCACGGAAGGCACACGCAAAATCGTGGGCGCGGGCTACATCGTCAATACGGACCCTGAAGGGCTGACCAAGTCGATAATCGACGGCATTGAGGCGAAACGCGCCGCGTTGGGCATATAGGATTAGGGGTAGCCAAGAATGAAGATTGCGATTACCGGCAAGGGCGGGGTAGGAAAGACGACTTTTGCGGCGGTTTTGGCGCGCCTCTATGCGTCAGAGGGCCGCAGAGTCCTTGCTGTCGACGTTGATCCGGACGCTAACCTTGGGCTAGCGCTCGGATTCAGCGCCGACGAGGTAAACGCAATCACCCCAATATCCAAGATGAAGGAGCTTATAGCCGAGCGTACCGGTTCCGACGGAGACGGTCTGGGTAAATTCTTCAAGATTAACCCGAAAGTCGATGATATACCGGACACCTACGCAAAGGAAAAGAACGGCATAAAGTTCCTGATTATGGGAACGGTTGAATTAGGCGGCGGCGGCTGCGTCTGCCCGGAACACGTTGTTATCAAGCGGCTCATATCCCACATGGTGATCCAGCGCGACGAGGTCGTGATCATGGACATGGAGGCGGGTATAGAGCATCTGGGGCGTGGAACGGCGGGCATGGTCGACCGCTTCATCGTTGTGATAGAGCCGGGGGCGCGGAGCGTGCAGACCTACGGACTGGTGAAGAAACTCGCGCTTGACCTTGGGGTCAAGAAGGTGAGTGTAGTCGCCAACAAGGTGCGCGGGGCGGAAGACGCGGAATTCGTTAAAAAAACCATCCCGCAGGACGCGCTTTTGGGCTGCATATCATACAACGATGAGATAATCAGCGCCGACCGGCAGGGAGTATCGCCTTTTGATACTAGTGAAAAGGCAAGGCTCGAAATCAAGCGGATTAAGGATTCCCTTGATGAGGGCATTTAACTACAGAAAGCCAAAAATTGAAATTTTTGGTATAACTTTTATGAAAAATGGAGTAAATATATGAAGTTATTATTCAACAGGGTTTTCGACGGCGTTGACGAAATGTTGGCTATTGCCGAAAAATCGCTCAAAGAGACGGTCGCGGCTTTAGGGAACGACGCGCCGATAAACATCCCAAATACGGCATTCTTTCTCGCAAACCACATGGCGTATTTGGGCGAGAAAATTCAAAACATAGGCGAGCTTGCGGCGGCATTTCCCAAAATAAAAAGCGAATGGATGCCGCATAACCAGCGTCTCGCCGATGTGTTCAAAAGTGGTTTCGGGACCGTGCTGGCCGCCGAAGTTATAGAGGCCTGCCGATATGCGTCAGCAAAGGGCGAGGACCCGTACACCGTGAACGGCGAGCGGCAGTACTGGGGGCACATGAGTGATGCCGAAGTACGTGAACTCGGCGTCCCGCTCGTTACAGGCGATATTCCCGGCTTCGTTGTAATCATAGGCCCGGCGCCCTCGGATGAAGAGGCCGAAGAGCTTATCAAAGGGTATCAGAGCCGCTCAATCTTCGTGTTCCTAATCGGCGGCATCATAGAACAGGCGCGGCGCAGGAACATAACGATGACTTTTTCCGTGCGCGTAGTACCGGTTGGACCGGACATCTGGCAGGTTGCACACATCATTTCTCTGGTAAACCGCGCCGCGATGATTTTCGGCGCAGTACAGCCCCAGGACCGCGACGGGTTTGACGATTATACGTTCAAGCGTATCAACGCCTTTGTAAACGCCTTTGCTCCGGTGGCGGACATCGTTGTCGGCTGCGGCGGCGGCGCAATCGCGATGGGGTTCCCCGTCATAACCAACGACACCAAGGATATGTGGGCCGTTCCCAAGAGCCTCATAATCCAGACCGACACAAAGGACTTTATCGAAACCTCGCTTGAGGCCCGCGACATCAAACTCAAGATCACCAAGATCGACATTCCGGTCAACTATTCCAACTCGTTTGAAGGGGAAATCATACGGAGAAACGATATGCTTGTCGATATTGACGGCTCCCGTATGCCCTGTTTCGAGTGGGTTAAAATGCTTGACGCTAACGATGTAGAGGACCACAAGGTCGAACTCTTTGGCCCGGACATAGACTGCAACCCTCCCGACAAGAAGATGGCGCTTTCATACATCGTTGAAGTTGCCGGCAAGAAGATGCAGTCCGACTTTGAACCGGTCTTTGAACGCAAGATACACGCCTTTATCAATGCGGCGGAAGGTATCATGCATACGGGGCAGCGCGACCTTATTCGTATCCGCGTGAGTAACGCGGCGTTTGAAAAGGGTTTCCGCGCAAAGCACTTCGGCGAAATCCTGTACGCAAAGATAAAGAGCGAGTACGAGGCTGTCGTTGACAAGTGCCAGGTGAAGGTTTACACAGGTTTGCCCGGTACGCCTGAGTACGCCAAACTGGAAAGCTTAAAGAAAGATGTAAACGTGGTTTACGAGAAGCGGGACGAGCGCCTTAAATCGCTTACCGATGAGAGTGTCGAGGTGTTCTACAACTGCATCCTCTGTCAGTCATTCTCGCCGTCTCACGTCTGCATCGTTACCCCGGAACGGCTTGGTCTGTGCGGCGCGGTTTCGTGGCTGGACGCCAAGGCGACAAACGAGCTTGACCCGAACGGCCCCTGCCAGCAGGTTACCAAAGAACGTGTCGTTGACGAAAACCTCGGCATCTGGGAAGACGTAAACGAGGTCGTAAAACGCGACTCGCACGGCGCCCTTGAACAGGTTACGCTGTACTCGATTCTGAACGACCCGATGACTTCCTGCGGTTGCTTTGAATGTATCTGCGGCATAGAGCCGGTTTCCATGGGTGTTGTCATCGTAAACCGCGAACACATAGGCACGACGCCGGTCGGTATGTCCTTCTCCGAGCTTGCGGCCTCCACGGGCGGCGGCGTTCAAACGCCCGGCTTCATGGGACACGGCAAACAGTTCATCTCGTCCAAAAAGTTTATGCGGGCGGAAGGCGGTCCGGCGCGTATCGTCTGGATGCCCAAGGCCCTGAAGGACTTTGTACGTACAAGGCTTGACGCTACCGCGAAAGAACTTTACGGCATAGACGGCTACACGGACAGAATCGCTGACGAAACTGTTACAGAAGCTGACCCCGAAGCTTTGATGGCCTTTCTTACCGAAAAGGATCATCCGGTTCTGAAACTTGAGCCGTTGATGTAAGGGCATCCCGGTTCCAAAAGGCCGATAAAAAAACTGCCGAAAGGCAGCCGAAACGCCCGCAGGCGCTCCCGCCTGCGGGCGTTTTTTTGGCGCCGTCCTGTCAGTGTCTGTGGTGGGGCTGGCGGCGGGCGGAGGCTGGGCTGCTTTCGGTAAGTTCCCTGCCGTTTACAATGGACTTTGCTTCGGCGCAGACGGACCTCACCACCTCCCGCGTTACCGTGTTGGACGCAAACCGGACCTCATCGCACCTCTTGAAAAAAGCGCTCAGGACGGACAGTAACTGTACCGTTCCCGCGCCGGCGGACGTGCCCGCCGCGCCTGGTTTCGGAAGCTCGAAATACAGGAATTCTTCGGCGGAAACCGCGTAGCAGGGCCGTTTCCAGAAACGGCTGAGGAAAACGCGAAGATCGCCGGACAGTGCCGAAAGTGTATCCTTTTCCGTGATCTGGCCCAGGGCGAGCCGTTTTTCCAGCCTGAACAGACGGGTGTTTATCCAATGTAACAGCAGAAATGTACGCAGCGCGCCGCGGACGCCGGCAAACAGCGCGCTGCCCTTTACCCATAGCAGCACAATGGCAGATATTACAAGAACCAATAGGACTGAAAACGCTGTGATTATCCAGAAGGTTCCCGGAGCTGACAGGAGGCCCGCGCTTGGAGAAAGCGTCATTGAGCCTTTTTCCGAATCGAGTATCGATGCGATGCTTACCCGCAAACCCTTCAGTTCCGTGCCGCCGGACAACTGTATGGCCGGCAGCGGCACAACGCCCGTCCTGAAAGCCTGAAATTCAATGATGACCCGCCTGCCCCGCCTGTCAAGATCAACTTTGTGGATCACTATATCGTCCGTCCTGGGAAGTCCGTCAGGAAAGACAAGCTCGCCGTCCGGGAGCGTGGCAAAAATGTCCAGCGGGTAGACGAGGCTGCCCCTGTCCCCCACGTACAGTACGTGCGGCGTCTGGTACAGGCCGTCCGGCACGGACTGCGCATAGGCAAGCCTATGCCGCGCCGCCGCACAGAGGAACACGAAAAAAATAAACAGAAAAAAGCAGCGCGCCTTCATACGCAACTGAACGATCAAACCGTTATCAGGGTGCCTATCCCTTCGTCCGTAAAAAGCTCGGTCAAAAGTGAGTGCGGGATGCGCCCGTCTATGATGTGCGCCTTTTTGACGCCGCCGTCCAACGCTAGGGCGCAACATTCGGACTTGGGGATCATGCCCTTGTTCAGTATTCCCGCGTTGCGCAGTTCGCCCAGTTCCCGCCTGCTCACCGTACTGATCAGGCTGTCCGGTTCCAGCACGTTTCGCAGGATGCCCCGCACGTCCGTTACCAGCACCAGTTTTTCGGCGGCAAGAGCGGCGGCAATAACTGCGGCGGCGGTATCCGCGTTCACGTTGAGGGATTTGCCTGAGTCCTCTCCTACCCCCATCGCTATCGGGGAGATGACCGGTATCGCCCCGCCATCCAGCGTCCTTTCCAGGAAGCCGCTGTTTACCCGCTGAATGTCGCCGACCACCCCCAAATCGGCCGTCTTGACGCGGACAGCTTCGAGGAGTCCGCCGTCCAGCCCGCAAAGCCCGACAGCCTGCGCGCCGGCGCCCTGAATCAGCGCGCAAATGTCCTTACTAACCTTGCCGCAAAGCACCATCTGCACGATGTCCATCGTCTCCTCGTCCGTGTAACGCAGCCCGTCCACGAAACGAATCTCCTTGCCCACAGCTTTCAGCATCGCGTCGATCTCCGGCCCGCCGCCATGCACCAGCACGACCCGTACCCCGACCGCCGCGGTAAACACAATGTCGTCTATCACGGCCTTCTTCAGTTCGGCGTTTATCATCGCGCTGCCGCCGTACTTTACCACAATCGTTTTGCCGCGCAGCGCCCGTATATGCGGCAACGCGCGTATCAACTCAGATGAATCAGTTTTGTTTTGCATGAGTAATTATATCCGCCTCTCGCTTCCCGCGCCAGTCCGCGCAGGAGCAATGGATTGGCGCTTGAAAAATTGGCCGGTTTGAATGATCATATAGGTAAGGAGAAATAGATGGGCAGGATAAAAAGCGCTTTGGAACTAGCCCTTGAACGGACGGAGGATGTCCGGGGCGACAAGGGCAGTTTGGAACAGTACGAGGCCAGGCGGCAGGGCAGCAAGCTGGCAAACGAATTCCTTGAGGGCGGCGCGTCAAGCGCCATGCTGGAGACGGCGCTCAAGAAAGCGTCCGGCGCGGTTAAGTCGGCGCTGGCGGAGGGGATGAGGGAAGTGTTTGCGGCCCGTATTTCACTGCCGGCGGATGAGAAGGCGCTAAAACGGCTGGACACACTGGGACGGGGGCTGCAGGCGATCATACTGGACCCGCGCTTCCCCGCGCTGTGGAAGCAGTTCGAGGCGGCGGCGGCGCGCTACCTTGACGATACGGCGCAGTACGAAGACGCGATAATGCGGCAGTACGCGCCCCAGCTTAGGCAGAAGGAGGCTGAGCTCTCCCGGCGTCTGGGACAGGAGGTGCGGATAGACCCGTTCCAGGACCCCGAATTCGTTGCGTTCTACAGGAAGAATATGGACACTCTGAAATCGAACTACGAGGCGATCGTCCAGGATACGCGCAGGCAGGTTGCGGACTTTTCGTCCTAGATGAGAGTCGCCATCGTTCACTACTGGCTCACCTCGATGCGGGGCGGCGAGAAGGTGCTGGAAAGCCTGCTGGAAATGTTTCCGGAGGCTGACATTTACACCCACGTTTACAGTAAAAAAAACGTTTCCGCGCTGATCAACCGGCACAAGGTGTACACATCCTCCATCAACCGGCTGCCGTTCGCGTCAAGGCTGTACAGGATGTATATGCCGCTGATGCCCCGCGCGCTGCTGGAATTCGATCTGCGGGACTACGAACTTGTTATATCGAGCGAGGCCGGGCCCGCGAAGGGCGTTGTGGCAAGCCCGGACGCCTTTCATGCCTGCTACTGCCACAGCCCTATGCGCTACCTGTGGGACCTGTACCACGAATACTATGACGGCGCGTCATTCATTTTCCGGCTTTTCATGCGGCTGCTCGTTCCGTCCCTGCGGGTGTGGGATGTAACGTCCGCAAACCTTGTTGACCGCTTTATCGCCAATTCGACGTATACGGCGAAGCGGATAAAGCGTTACTACAACAGGGACGCGGACATCGTGTTCGCCCCCGCGGATGTTGAGAAGTACCTGGAAATTGAGCGTGATGTGAAGGATTACTACCTCATTTTTGGGCAGATAGCGGAGAACAAGCGGGTTGACATCGCCGTGGACGCCTGCCTCTCGCTAGGCAGAAGGCTGATAGTAGCGGGCGGCGGCGGCACAGTCAGGCTGCGGAGGCGGGTGGCGGGCAGGGCCGGCATAACGTTTGCGGGCAGGGTTTCGGACGGGGAGGCGGCCCGGCTTCTGTCCGAGGCGAGGGCGCTGCTCTTTCCCGGCATAGAGGATATGGGGCTCGTGCCGATCGAGGCGGCGGCGGCTGGCTGTCCCGTGATAGCATACAGGAAAGGCGGCGTACTGGACACCGTAAAAGAAAATGTTACCGGCATATTCTTTGATGAGCAGACAGCCGCGTCTCTGTCCGCCGCGATTCAACACTTTGAAACGGTAGAAGCGGACTTCTCAAACCGCGAAGCGTTCACCGGGCATGTGACGCGGTTTTCAAAGGCCGCGTTCAAGGAGGGCGTTTGGAATGTCCTGGCGGAACGGAGACGGGTATAAATTAAAAGCATCCGTCACTTATATTTGTTAAAGGCTTTAGGCTACAATGAAGGGTGTAACTTAAACGCTGGTTCTATCGGAGAGGTTTTTATACATGAAGATAGGGATTGATACTTTTGGCTGCAATGCGGGTATTTCGGGAGTTGGCGTGTACCTGAAACAGATTCTAAAGCGCATCCCCCCGTCAGGCGCGTTGTTTGAACTCTTCGGCTGGGAGTACGATCGCTACATGTTCAACGAAGCAGCCGAAAAAAATATTGACTTTATAGCGCGGTGCAGGATTTCCGGCCAAACCTCAAATTTGCTGTGGCATATTTTTAAATACCCCCAGTTTGCGCGTGAACGGGGCTACGACGTGTGCTTTTTCCCGGCGGCCCACCGCAAGCTGCCAAACAAATCACCGTGCCCCACGATAGGTACCGTACACGATATGGCGGCCTACTGGGGTACGAGGCGGACGCGGGAACACCTGGGCGCCGTGCTGCGGGTTCTGCTGCCCGATTCACTGCGGCGGCTGGACCGCGTCATAGCGGTAAGCTCCTGGGTAAAACAGGAGCTGATCGACGTTGCCGGGGTAAAGGAGGCCAACATAGATGTTGTGCCCAACGGCCTCGATCACGATGTGTACTACCCGCGCCCGGCCAACGATGAAAGCGTTCTCCGTATCAATCCCTTCACGTTTGCCCGCCCCTACATCCTATATGCCGCGCGGCTTGAACATCCTGTAAAGAATCATACCGGCCTGATACGGGCGTTTGAGATTTTCAAACAAAGAACCAGGCTGCCGCACCGGCTCGTTTTTGCCGGCAGCAACAGCAAGGGCGTAAAAAAAATAAAAGAACGTGCGCTTGCCTCATCGCAGGCAAGCGATATTTTTTTTACCGGCCCCTTCCCTTCGGAAAGTTTGCCGGAGCTTGTCGCCGGGGCGGACATGGTGGTGATCCCGTCTTTCTACGAAGGCTTTGGGCAGGGAGCGATAGAGGCGATGGCAAGCGGCGTCCCGGTAGCCTGCGCCCGCGCGGCGGCCCTGCCGGAAACCGCCAACCACTCGGCCCTCTACTTCGACCCCTACGACAGCGAGGATATGGCGGACCGCATGGTTTCCCTCGTTACGGACGAAGACCTCGCCAGACGCTGCCGCGAGACCGGCCTGGAACGCGCCAGGAATTTTTCATGGGACCGCTCCGTTGAACAAACCCTCCGCATCATACAGGAATCCGTTTGACCGCTTGAACAGGGTCAAAAAGCGCTCCGCTTTCCTCTGTACCGTGCTGGTTGCGATTCTGCCGTTAGGGGCGGGGGCGGAAACAAGAATCGTGGAAACTGCCGGCAGCGGCATCCTTATCGAAAGTACGCCCGCCAGGGCGAAGGTGTTCATCGACGGGATCGAGCGCGGGCTCACCCCGCTTTCGCTTGACGGCGTGCTGCCCGGCGTACATACCTTTCGCGCCGCAAAAGACTGGTACAACGACTGGACGGCGCAGGTTACCGTTCCGGCGCGGGGTCTGCTGGAGATTTTCATAGACCTGAGCCCGGCCACCGGGACGATCACCGTGAATATAACTGAGGAAGGCGGCGATTTTTCCGGCAGCGCCCGCATTTTTTTAAACGGGGTCGAAACTGAGGGTCGGGAATTTGACGCGCCTCCCGGCTGGCGGACGGTCAAGGTGAGCGCTTTTGGCCGGCAGGACGCGCAAAAATCGGTATTTGTCGTCCGAAACGAAGAACTTGTCCTCGATTTTGACCTGAAACGCGCCGCCTTCGAACTGGGCAGCGCACGCATAAACCGTTCCCGGCTGAATCCCGCCGGAGGCGGGGCTCAGGGTATGCTGACCGTCGATTTTACCGTCAGCGCGCCGGGTACGGGCCGCTTCATCGTGCTTAACGGGAATGATGATGAGGTGTTTTCCGCCCCGCTCGGCGAATTTGAACGGACGGAACAGCGCTTCGTCTGGGACGGCAGGGACAAAAACGGCAATATTCCAGGGGACGGTGTTTACAAGGTCATTATAGAGGCGGAAGGCGCAGGCGGTACTCACGGGGCGGCGCAGGCATCCGCGCAGTTTGAGGTACGGATAGATTCGAGTCTGGACGAAGGGCCGATGTCGCTCGCGTCAGGGCTGGCGGGCCTGTTTCTCGTCCCGGTCTCCGACACTGGCGCCGGCGGGACATTTCAGGTCGAGGCCGGCATGGTTTTGGGCAAACCGCCCGGCGAGAGCCGCGGGTTTGACACGCTCCCGTTCTACGCGGGCGTCTCCTTCTCGCCTGTTGACAGGTGGCAGCTTGCCGCCACGGTGAACATCCGGCCCGGCAGGGACACCGCCGTCCCCGCCGCCGCAGGCTCGGTAAAGAGGGAAATCCGCAAACAGTCGGGGTTCCTCCCCGGCGCGGCGGCGCTCGTCTCTTACGGCTGGGTGAAGGGCGGCTTCATCTCGGCCCTGGGCATAAAGTCGGGCCTCCAACTGAACGCGCCGTTCAGTTGGAGGCTTGGGCGGCGCTTTTCTCTGTACGCGGCCCCGGCCCTGCTATGGACGGGCGGGGACGGCTACCCGCAGGAGCCGGCCCCGCGCGTGGTCGTCTCAGGCGGAATGCTCTGCCGTTTTCCGCTCGTTTCCGCCGGCTTGTCCGCACTGACGGTGATCACGCCCGCCTCCGGCCTTGAGGAATTCTGCCGGGCGGCGCTATCCGGCGAGCTTCGCTTTACGCCGCCCCGCTCCAACCTTAGCATAGGGCTGATTGCCGGCGGCTTCTTCAACAGCGATGACATGGGCGGGTACGGCGGCCTTTCGGTATGCGGGTTGTTCTGAAGGAAATATGAGAAAAATCGAGGTTCTGTACGAGGATGACGAGTGCCTCGTGATCAACAAGGAGGCGGGGCTGCCTGTGCAGGGCGGAAGGGGGGCCGCGGTAAACCTGGACGCTATGCTGGCGGCCTCGTGGAAGCCGCGCCCGCTTTTGACGCACAGGCTGGACAAGGATACTTCCGGTGTGATCCTCACGGCTAAAACGCCCGCCGCCGCCGCGTGGTTTACACGGGAGTTTGCCGGGAGGCGTGTCAAGAAACAGTACCTCGCGCTGTGCGGCCAGCGGGAAAACGGGCGGGAGAGCGGGATAAATGGCAGGGAAGGGGTGATTCATTCGCCCATTTCGCGGAAAGGCGTATCAAAGGACTCACTTACCCGCTACAGGATGCTCGGAGCGTCCGGCGGCTTTGCGCTCTTCCGGCTTGAACCGGGAACCGGGCGTATGCACCAGATACGCCGCCACCTGTCGCAGGAGGGGCTGCCGATAGTAGGCGACGACAAGTACGGCGACTTCGCGCTGAACAGGCGCCTCCGCCGCGAGGCCGGCATAAGGAACCTGCTGCTCCACTCCCTGCGCCTCGCCGTCCCGCTGCGAAGCGGCCATATCCTGGAGGTAAGCGCCCCGCCCCCCGCCCATTTCCTGGAGGCGCTCGCCGTCCTTGGTTTGGAATACCGCACTGCGCCGACACGGGTAGGGCTATAACGAGACTCAGAAATTAAGATTTTTTTTGGGGGCTGTTACTTTGTGAGTGCGCCGCGTTTTGTTGTGCCGGCGGCGGTTGATAGCAGCCATTCGGTTTCGTAGAGGCGGAGCATCGCGAGCAGTTTGCCTGAAACGCCGTCGTACCATGAGACCGTGCCGTCCTGACCGAGCGCGGCAAAGCCGCCATTCCACGGCAGCAGTTTTTTGGGGAACTCAGGTCCGCGCCCTACCTCCCGTTTTTCGCCTGCCGCCGCGCCGCCGTTTGAGACGATGACCGCGTTGCCGCCGCCAATCGTGCTCGCAAAACTTTCCACAAACTCCCCGCCGCCGGATGACGCGCCGTACTCTATGAACGAAAAGTCTGAGTCTTCGCCGTTGTACCCAAAAATAGTCTGTGAAGCTTCCGGATTTTGCGCGTTTAACCTGATTACCTCAGTCTTAATGTCCCGGCCCGATGTCTTTAGGACGGCGCAGTAGACGCTGCCCTGGCGGTTTTTGTACAGCATGAAGGCCGCGAGCGCGGGGTAGGCAAGCGGCAGAGTTTCGCCTGAAACGGTATCAATAATCAGAAACGGGGCGGCGATTCTACCCGCCTCCGCGTTACGCGCTACCAGGATGCCGCGTCCGCCGTGAAAGATTGCGTCCAGCGAGAGGGGCGATGTGTAGGAGAACACGCGCCGGCTGTCCTCCAGCGAAAACACGCTTATGCCGCCGGAGACATCCGTGAACAAAACGCTGCCGCCGGCCAGCGCCGCGCTCCTAAGCGGTAAGCCGGAGTCGGCGATCACATACTCGTCCGCCGCGCCCGCCTCCGCGTCCGCGGGGGCGGGGAAAATGGGCGCGCCGTCCCCGGTTTTTACAAACGGGAAGATGTGGTCAAGCCCCGTGAACGCCGCCTCGTCGCCGTAACGCCAGAACAGGAATGTGTTGCGATCGCCTGCTGTAACGCGGTTTGTCGAATTGGCGCTGAAAAGCGTTATGGAATCGAGAGCCTCTATGCCGGCAAAATCGGCGGGGATGAACGCCCCGCAATCGTTCCCGTCTATCAGCGCCATCACGCCGTCCTCGGCGATGGCCGCGTCCAAAAGCGCCCGCTGATTCTCGAACCGAAAGAAGTCCGCGCTGTCCCTGCCTTCCACGGCAAGGGCAAGCCGCCCGTCATCGCTGCCGTACAGGAAGTTTTTCGCGTGGTCAGCGTCGGCGTTGGAAAGCCCGGCGGAAAAGACGGCGGCGGCGGAAAGTCCTGAGTCCATGCTTACAAACGTTTCGCCACGCCACGCCGCGCCGCCTGAGCTCACCGTAAAGTCTTCCCGCCTAACTGAGCCCGCCTGGACGTCTTCCCCGCGCACGGGGGAGACGCGGGAAAACGAGGCGTCCTCATCGTTGGCGCGGCAGAGAATGCTGCCGGGAATCGCTTCCGTCTCGAAAAAAGTCCTGCCGGAGACGGCGTCCACAACAAAGAGCCGCCCGCTGTCCTGTCCGGCAAGGAAGCGGTAGCGGCCAAACACAAGCGGCGTCTGGAGGTTTGCCGGCACGGAAAGGCTCAGCGAAAGGGTGAAGCTGTCCAAATCCCAGTAATCAAGGATGCCGGACGGCGAGTATGTTTGCAACGTCCGCTCCGTGCGGCTGCTCACCGCGAGGGTAACGGGGTAAGTCCCCAGCTTTTCCCCGCGCTGCTCGCCCGTTTCTCCGTCAAAAAGCGCCACGCCGCCGCTAAAACCGAGCACAAGGTAGTTCCCCCGCGCCGTATAGCCGCAGTAAAGCACGGGGTTCGTTACAGGCAGCGTGAAGCGCCGCTCCTTTTCAACGTAATTCCAGACGGACACGCGGTGAAAATCGATTCCGTCATCTTCGTACACGGCGACCTCGTTCCTGCCGGGACGCGCCGCGATCTTCTCTACCGGGCACTGCCCCAATTGAAAGCGCTCTTGCGCCGCCATAGCCGCGCCGTCCCAGATCACAAGGAAGCCGTCCTCCCCCGCGCTCAGGATACGGCCCGTTTCGTCCACCGTTACGCAGGTTACGGCCCCGACGTGGGCCGGCGCGACAAAATCCTCTTCAGGTCTGGTAATCCACCCTTCAATCGCGTTCGCCGGCGCGTTCACGGACAGGAAGCCCGACAGGACGAGGATGATGCAGCCGGCGGCGCGCCTTCCCGCCTGGGGTTTGGCAGGCGGTGGTCTCAATGTTTCCCTGCCCGATGCGCGGGCGTGAAAAACGCCGGGGGCGTTCATGTCAGCCCTCAGCCCTTAACGAGGAACAGGATGTCGCCGAACACGGCGAACAGCATCAGCGCGCCTATCAGCACAAAACCTGTGGTTTGGTACGCCGCTATGACACGCGGGTGGAGCGGCCTCCGGCGGAACATCTCGATCAGGAACAGCACGATCGCGCCGCCGTCCAGCACGGGAAGCGGCAGCAGGTTCATCACGGCAAGTGCGATCGAGATCAGCGCGAGAAAGTTGGCGGTGGAACGGACGCCCGTGCCGGCGCTCTGGCTGAAGCTGTCCGCTGCTATCTCCCCTGCCATGTAGGTAACGCGGACCGGGCCTGAGACGGCTTTTGCCAGGTCAACGCCACGGAAGAGCAGCGCGATGCTGCGTACCGAGACGGCTGTCGTCTCCCACATCTCGCTGAAGCCCTTGCCTATCGCGCCGAACACGGAGTACCTGGGCGTATGGCGCCTTACCGTCTCCCACGCTATCCCCAGCGGGGCGCTTTCGTCCTCCGGGACGGCCACCTCCGCGCCGAAGACTTCCCCGCCCCGCTCCACCTCCAGCGCGAGGCTATTTGGGCGCGTCCCGCCGTCTTCAAGGATTTTGAGCAGCGCTACGGAGTACGGTAACGGCTCGCCGTTTACAGAAACTATGCGGTCGCCTGACGACAGCCCGGCGCGCGCCGCCGGGCTGTCCGGCGCCACGCTCTCCACTACGGGATCGGCCCAGAAATAGACTCCTATCCGCCCAGCCCCGCTCGATCTTTCCAGTTCGGGCTTGATGTACAGGTCGAGTTTTTTGCTCCGCCCGTCCGCCTCTTCGCGCAAAACCGTAAAATGAAGCTCTTTTTCCGCGTTCACCGCTATCAGGCTTTGAATATCGTAGTAATTTTCGACCTTTTTTCTGTTGATTCCGATGATTCTGTCACCGGTTTTAAGGCCGGCGCGGGTGGCCGGGTAGTCCTCACCGGGAAACACATCGGAAACCAGCACGATACGGTTGTCCATCGTCGTGAATTCAAAGCCTGTCCCCCAAATTACCGTAAAAACAAGCATCGCGAAGAGCAGGTTAAAGAGCGGCCCGGCAAAGGATACAAGGATTCGCGCCGCGGGCCGCGCCCCAAAGTATGTGCCGGACTCTTGCCTCACTCCGTCCCGCCTGTTTTCCCAGCTTTCAGCGAATTCGTTCTCGCCGCGCATCTTGCAGTAACCGCCTATCGGGAACATCCCCAGCCTGTACTCAACCCCGCCTATCTTCTTTGAAAGCACGGCCTTCCCCCAGCCTATCGAAAACGCCTCCACGTCGATCCCGACAAGCCGCGCCGCTATGAAGTGTCCAAGTTCATGCACAAAAACAACTACGCCAAGCCCGACAAGGCCCAGCAAAATTTTCACTATCAACATAAACCCCCTCTGGTTTCTAAAATACTGTTTGATCACAAGAATAAAGTATAGCCGCCGTCCTAACAAGGCAACGCATAGCCTAATGACCTGAATTCCCGCCCTGAAACTTGGTTGCGGCAGGTATAAACAAGGAGCAATGAACAGTGACATCAAGTGGGCGGTGTAAGCCCAGACAAAGTGTCCGGACGGGTCGTAAAGACTGCACGCCAGGAGCCTTGTCAAATTCTCATCAGCCCGCTATACTTGCCGTATGACAATTACAATTGAGGTGAGGGATTCCGGCGTTCCGGACATTCTGCGGGACATGGATATGGTGATATTAATATATTAGTGGGTTGCTGTTTATGGATAACAATATGTATATAGATCCAATAAAGGCCGGATATTTTTATAACAATGAGAATGAAAAAACAAAATTAAATTGGTTTTGCTATGAATATGCATTTGTTTTGTATAAGAATATAATGGAAGCAAAAACTTTGAAGAAATACAGAAAAAAGAATAGCCATGAACAAATAGTAAATTTTTGTGTATATTTTTCAAAAGAAATTAAGCGCAGTATATATGAAAAGCTAGCAGGAATTGTGGAAACGATAACATTTTATGAAGAGTATGCCGGAGAATATTACCCAAACAATACTAGTGGGGAAAACTATTTGCTATTAAATGTAGCAACAAAAGCATGGGATGAACTGCTGTCAAATTGTGTGAATTGTCCTACGCGCTGTATTAGTGAAATGAATAAGAAATGTATATTATTTGATCAATTAGATGAAAATGAATTTTTAAGATAAAACAGCGCAAAGAAAAACCGTCGCATCCAGCCGGAACGGTACATGACTTTAACAAGGTCTGTGGCTATGCTTACTTTTACCCGGCGTTACACAAGGTTGATGTAACGGTTGATGTAACGGACATTACGATCACTTTTGCCGGAAACCACCATCCAGGCAAACTGTTTGAATACCTCACCTTGCTCAACGCTTCGCGTTGAGCCCAGTCTGCCCGCCCTGCCCGCTCCACAACAACGCTAGAAGTTTGCGGTCAGGCCGCCCGCAAGGATAACTCGCCAGCCGCCGCCTGTCGGCGGCTTGTGTCATTGCGAGCGCCCGTTAGGGCGCGAAGCAATCCATGCGAGGAGGCTCGACAAGGCAAAGGCGCAACCTTTGCCCAACCGCTCCGCGCTTGCCACCTTCACTATTCAGCCGGCCCCGCTTCTTCGCCTTTGCACTCGCGCTGGAAGCGGACGATGACGACGCCGGAACCGCCTGTGGAAGACGTGGCAGGAGGACCGCTTACCGCGCCGTGCCCGCCGTTTCCGGCGCCCGGCTCACCACCGGCAGGTCCCGCGCCGCCGCCGCCCTCGCTGCCAATCGCGGGCCGCCCGCTTTTACTTGACCACGCTCAGCGGCGTCTCTCCGTGGGCCCCGACAACCTCCTGTTTGCGGGGGTGTACCATTAAATCCATCCCCTCCAGGGGTATCGCGCCCAGGAGGACATCTCCCTCTCCGGGGAGGACCAACGCTCTACAGGAGGTTTCCCGATCTTTCCAGAGTACATCCACAGATTCTGTTACCTGGCTGGGGACCGTTCCCCCGCCGGCAACTACGGTCTCGCCGGTTTTTTTCACTTTAAGCCCCAGCTTTTCGCGGATTGCCTCGTTGATGACCAGCGTCCACGCCCCGGTGTTCACCATTGCGTTGACCGTGAGCCGCCGGACCTGGGACTGGGGTATATACCCCCGGTTCGCGTCGTTCTGATCCCCGATGTTTACCAGGGTAATTTCTGTTCTAACTTCACTCATAACAAGCTCCCTGGACCCAGTATACCTCAATCAGTTGTCAGTGGACAGTTAGCAGTGTGTTCATTACTAACTGTTCCCTGTTCCCTGTTCCCTGTTCCCTATTCAACAGCAGGCTCTTATGGTTCCGCCGGGGCCGCCGCAGACTCGCGCTGGAAGCGGACGATCACGATGCCGCTATGGCCTGCGCCTCCAGGCGACCGGTATAGGCCGCCGCCCGCCCCGCCGTCACCGTAGTTCAGACCGGCCGCGCCAGTTCCAACACCGCTGTTGTGTCCGCCGTTACCGCCCCGCGAAAACTGATCCGCGCCTGTTACGTCTTTAATCCACGCGGGCCCGTTGTCCGGGGACCAGGGATCGCCGCCCGCCCCGCCGTTATCCTTGCTCTTGCCGGCGCTCCCCGCTCCACCGCCGCCGCCCCCGCCTGCCATATGCATACTGCCGTCGCCGCCCGGGTTTCCCATTACCCCGCCGGAAGCGGTGCTCGAGCCGGCCTTGCCAGAATGGTAGTTGTAACCCACGCCGCCGCCGCCGCCTGACCCTCCGCTATTGCCAGGCGGGTTGCTATTGCTGTCGTGGCCGGCCCCGCCGCCGCCCCCGCCGGAAACCGTAACATCCCCGATGGAAGATGGCTCTCCGTCCGAGCCGGTATTATTTCCGCTGCCCCCATTACCGCCCTTCCCGACCGCTACCGGCACGGAACCATCCGTCAGCGTCAGAGTTTGTTCGGGCTGATACAGCAAGCCCCCCGCTCCGCCGCCACCGCCGCCTCCCCACCAGAGGCCGCCGCCCGCGCCGCCGCCTCCCGCCACGATGAGGTAGTCGGCCACCACAGGCCCCACAGGTATGGGATCGAATAACAGCATATACGTCCCGGCATTCGGGAATGTATGCACTTCGTAGTAATAGTTCGCATCCTTATCATCTGACGGTATAAAGCTGACATAACCGCCTGAGGCCAGCGGGTCAGAATTCATGCCCGCGCCGTAGTACAGATTCAAAACATAATCCTTGCTGTACGCCTCGCCATTCACAGATTTGCTTACCGTAACAGTTACGGTGGCGGGGGCCGTCGCTATGATCTTGGAAATGGTAGGCGAAGGCGAGTAGCTGACCAGGGCGCCATCGTTACCGGCTTCCGCTACGACTGTAACGCCGCCGCTGTATGGAAGGTATACGGACTGCGTATCTAACGGGGCCAGATCACGCACAAAATCATCTTTCGTTACCTGAAAGGTCTTTAGCGAAAGGTCGGGAAGGCAGATCACGTTTATGCTGTAGGTCTTTTCCGCACTCTTGTCCCCGGCGCTAACCGTTATCTCGTACCTGCTTGAGCCTTCGGGCAGAGGGCCGCCGTTTTCGGCGGACATCAGGTCCGCGTCCAGCAGGCTGCCGCCGCTTCCGCCTGCCGGCAGCAGTACCGGCTCCAGGTACGGATTTTCAGCCTGCGCCGATATAGAGAACTCCGCCGTCCCGAACGGAACAGTGATCGTGTAGTCGGTTTTGTCTTTGGTGAAATCGGGGCTGACGGCGCCGGCGCTGGCGTAAAGGGCGCTTAGGTCGGCGGTCGTCTCGTCCGGAGACTGAGTAAACTCA
>JAIRMP010000127.1 GCA_031258615.1 Spirochaetaceae bacterium
CTATGGCGCGTTTCGCTTTTACACCGAGTGAATACTGACTGGACGCATTGCCGTACTGCTCCTGCAAGAACGGGAGCATTTTGGCAAGCGCCAAGTCCGATATTCTCGTTGTCGCGGCGCATACCCGCGATAGAGCGGATGAGGGAATAGACGGCGGCATGGAATGAGAGGCGCAACAAGGAAGCCAGTAAAATCAATTGGCGTTTTACTACCGCCTGCGCCCGCATCAAACTTAAACAGCTTTATCCGCAGTTTGAATGATGTCGGGATAGTAGACATGGCCGCTTACTTTTCCGCAGACAAGGGGTATGGTACAATGAGTCCACGCGGGGTAAGAGCGCCGGCAAAGTATAAGATTCTACGGGGGGGGGGGGGGGCAACCGGACTTTGCGAATGACAGTGAGGGAAGTAAAAGGAGAACATGAATATTCTGTTACTGTACTTTGAATTTGCCGGTATAGGGCTTTTTTCAATAGGCGGCGGGCTGGCGACACTTCCGTTCATATACAGCCTTGCCGGGAAGTACAACTGGCTGGACGCGGCGCGTATACCGGATATGTTCGCCGTCGCGCAGCTTACTCCGGGCGCTATCGGCATTAACCTGGGCGCCTACGTGGGCGTTCGCGCGGCAGGCGCGGCGGGGGCATTTGCGGCGGCGTACGGCCTCGTGAGCGCCCCGGTAGTGATAATAATAGTCATAGCCCGCCTGTACGACGGCTTCAAAAAAAACAGTGTGGTGCAGAGCGTGTTTGAAGGAATGCGTCCCGCCGCCGCCGGCCTCCTGGCCGCCGCCGCCTACGGCATCCTGAAACTCGCGCTCTCTAGGCCGGACGCCGCGTCCTGGTATCAGTCCCTAAAGCTCCGGGAATGTCTCATATCGGCGATCTTCTATGTCCTGCTGGCCCGCTTCAAAAAATCGCCCACCGTGATCTTCATCGCGGCGGGGGCTCTGGCAGGCATAATTTTTAAGCTATAGGCGATAGGTAGAAATTCTTTTTCGTATATGATACTGTAGACGGATATTCATATAATTTCAATGGTTTAAGGAGAGAAAAGTGAAAAAGTCAAATTTGGTTTTTGTCGGCCTTGTAATGGCGGCGTGTGTTTTCTTCGCCGCCTGTAAGAGGGACGCGAACACGATCAGAATAGGCGGTATCTTCCCGCTGTCGGGCAATGTGGCGGTGTACGGTATCGAGGCGCGGAACGGTATTCTGCTGGCGATCGATGAGATCAACGCTTCAGGCGGCATAGACGGCAAAAACTTTGAGTTGATCTTTGAGGATGACGAGGGGAATCCCGAAAAATCGGTCAATGCCTATAACAAGCTTACCACGAGGAACAAGGCGAAAATAATTATAGGCAGCCTGACTTCCGGGTGTACGATCGCGATAACGTCGAAGGCCCAGGCGCAAAAGGTGGTTCTTGTCGCGCCGGCGGCCACTGCGGAGGCGGTTACGGATGCGGGCGACTTCATCTTCCGCGCCTGTTTCATAGACCCGTTCCAGGGGACGGTCGGCGGTATTTTTTCCGCAAATGAACTGGGCGCTAAACAGGCGGCCGTACTTTACGACAATGGCAACGACTATTCGGTGGGGCTCAAGGACAATTTCATCGCGGCCTTCCGGCAGCAGGGCGGCACGATAGTGGCCAACGAATCGTACATGACGGGCGATGTGGATTTTAACGCCCAGATAACAAAAATCAAGGCGGCAAATCCCGATCTGGTTTACCTGCCCGATTACTACAACACGGTAGCTCTCATTGCAAAGCAGCTCCGGGCGCAGGGGATAAACACCCCCATAGTCGGGGCGGACGGCTGGGACGGGCTGACGGAAAACGCGGGCGATGAGGTTCTAAACGGCTACTATTCCAACCACTATGCGGCGGACTCAACCGATCCCAAGGTTCAAAATTTTGTAAAGTCGTACCAGGCCAAATTCGGCACGATTCCTGTTTCGTTCGCGGCGCTTGGCTACGATTCGATGTACCTTATCCGTGACGCGATAGCGGCTGCCGGCTCGCTCGATTCTACCGCCGTAAAGAACGCTCTTGTCAACATCAAAGGCAGCTATGTAACCGGCAACCTGTCATTTGACGAAAGGCACAACCCGGTTAAATCCGCCGTCATTGTCGAAATTGTTAAGCAGGACAATAAACTTACAACGGTGTACAAAGCAACGGTGGATCCGCTGTGATTGAATGAAGGCGGCCAAAGCACACGATGTTTTTTAACCTGCGGGAGACGGGTTTCCCGCAGGTTACTGTGCGGTTTGGCAAGAGTCATAGTTTTTTCAGTATTTTTATGGATATGGACAAAGAAAGTTACAATCACACAGAATCTTCGGACAGGATATCGCTGATGTCCGCGTCAATGCCGCCCAGACACGGAATTCCAGGCGGTATTCATATCAAAGAACTGGTAGACACGCTGATAAAAAGTTATGATGAGATCGAAGAAACAATAAAAGTTGATTCGGTATACCAGCTTAACCGGTCATTGCTGATAGAAATAATTGAAAAGCTGCGGCGCTTGATTTTTCCGGGCTACTTTGTAAAGAAATATATTACAAAAAGTTTTATTGAATACCAGACCGGTGAACTTGTTGAAGAAATATTCTTTGATTTGACAAAACAGATCGCGATAGCCCTGTGCCATCGTAAAAACAGCGCGGTCTGCCATGATGAAGCGCTGGAAGAGTCTGAAAAACTGGTTTATGTTTTTTTATCGAAACTTCCTTTAATCAGAAATTACCTTGCGATGGATGTTGACGCCGCCTTTGACGGCGATCCCGCCGCATTCAGTAAAGACGAAATCATATCATCGTACCCGGGTATTTACGCGATAACGGTGTACCGTTTGGCGCATGAACTGTACCTGCTCGACATCCCGCTGATCCCGCGCATAATGACGGAGTACGCGCACAACATTACCGGCATCGACATTCATCCGGGGGCGACGATTGGCAGGCATTTTTTTATTGATCACGGCACAGGCATCGTAATCGGCGAAACAACGGTGATAGGCAACAATGTAAAAGTTTATCAGGGTGTTACGCTGGGCGGACTCTCTACCCGCGGGGGCCAGGCGCTTCGCGGCGTAAAACGCCACCCGACCATAGAGGACGATGTAACGATCTATTCAGGGGCATCGATCTTGGGCGGCGCAACGGTGATAGGGCGCGGCGTTGTGATAGGCAGTAACGCTTTCGTCACAAAATCGATCCCCGCCCAGACCCGCGTAAGCGTTAAAAACCCTGAACTTCAGATACACGAAAGCGAATCGAAAACGATTGAACATCAGGAACTGGACCAAAGCGAATTCTGGGACTGGGTGATATGAACCGCCAGCGAAGCAGCAGGGCGGCAGCCCCTACAGACGGAATATGACCGGCACATGAGGGGGCTTGTTTTTGTGGGCGGGGAAGGACCTGACGCGGAATTGTGCTCCGCCCTTGCCGCCGGCGCGGACATCATCGCGGCGGCCGATTCCGGCCTCGTATCGGCGGAAAATGCTGGTTTACGCCCGGACTGGATAATCGGGGACATGGACTCCCTTGACGATTTATCACGACTTGACACATACCCGCCGGGCCGTGTACTGCGCTTCCCTGCCGACAAAGACTTTACCGATACGGAACTTGCCGTAGACCTGCTCTTTGAAAAGGGCTGCGATGAGGTTACGCTCGCGGGGGGGGGCGGCGGCAGGCTGGACCATATACTTGCCATAGTTGCGCTGTTTGAACGGGAGCGCTATCCGTCGCGCTGGTTTACCGGGCGTGAAGAAATCTACGTTGTGTCAAACGAATTTCACTGCAATGTCCAAAAAACGGGTATCGTCTCCGTGTTTCCGCTGGGAACCGGGCCCTGGAAGGCGCAAAGCGCCGGCCTTAAATGGCCGCTTGATGCCGTCTCATGGAGGCGCGGCTTTTTCGGCATAAGCAACGCGGCGGAAACGGAAGCCGTTACGATAAAAGCCTTGTCCGGCAGGTTCCTGGTACTTGTAACCAGGTCAAAACGATAACAAAATCCCACAAGCCGCTATATTGGCTTGCCTCCGCCAGTGGCCAGACGCGCGGCCTATCACGCGGGTCGAAGGTGCGCCGGCAGGCGGACTGGATTGCTTGCTTCGTACCCCATAAAAGTAAAATTGCTGAGGCTTCACAACACATTACAAATGACGACCCTGCCTTTATATCCCTGTTGCTGAAAAGATACTGAACAGGCTCTAAAAGCTCATTCCCAGGCTGAAAGAAAATTGAAAGTGCTCCGCCGGAACATTGTAGGCGAGGCCCAGCCCCACGGCGGGGATGGCCAGCCTGCTCAGGTAGAAGACGATGGAAGCGGCGGCTCCGTGATCGAGGCAGGCGCCCAAAGCCGGCCCCTCGGAAAACACAAGCTGGTAGGCCGCCATCGCGGATACAGTCCCCGCGCTAACTTTGAATAGATACTTTTCCAGCCCGAAGGATGCCCCCGCATAGTGCCGGGCTTTAAATGAGCCCGGCAGGATGTCAACCTGCGCCGTATGCGGGCCGGATTCGAACAGTACGGGGACGCCGGGCTGGTACAGGAGTCCAGCATGCAGCTTTGCTTTGAAACCGGGCAGCAGGGACTTCTGATACTTCCCTTGCAGCGAGATCTCGTGGAACGTGAAGCCCTCAATCCCTGCCGTGAAGCCATAGTTCACCCCCAAGCTCTCTTCCGAAAGCAAAAAGCCGTCCCAGCGGCTTTTCCGGGCGGACAGATCGGCGCTCACACCAAAAGCGTGAGCGCCGGCCTCCGGTTCAAGCAGGGAGGGCGCTCCCTCCGTCAGCGTGATCTGCCTGTACGAAATACGCAGCCCCGCGCCCAGCGTCTCTGTCAGCTTGTATGAAAGCCCCGCGGAAGCGCCGCCTGTATCGATAGCGAAGCGCCGCACCTCCTCGTCACGCTGATTTCTGTCCTTCCGTCCTGTCCGGGCAAACGAACCTGACAGAGCCCAGCCGGGCAAGCCCTTCCTGCCTGAATGCATATAGCCGGACATGAACATCCAGCCGTCAGTGCCGTACATACCGCCCAAAAAGAATTTATCGTTCAGGCCGAACGCGTTGGAATCGGCAAAAAATATACCTCCGCTCACATCCCCGGAAGCGGCAAAAAAGACCGGCACAGGGAATATAGACCATTTTTCACGGACAGTGACGGCGAGCGCCTTGCCGTCCCCATTTTCCGCGTCCAGTATTTCTATTGACAGGGGCTCAAGGATGCCTGTATCCAGCACGGCGGCGTGGACGGCGTTAATATCCAGCGTATCCGCCCTCTGCCCGATAAAAGCCTCCAGTACCTCCTCTACTATACGCGGTTTTGTCCGTTTCAGCCCGAAAACGGCAAGTTCCGTGATTGCCGGGTACGATGCGTTTGTTTGTGGATGACAGTGCGCCGCCTGTACCAGCGAAAAAAGCGCGCAAAGAAGCATACACGATGGAGTTTTTTTCATGGTTTTGAGCTTACATGGTAGAGTAACAATAGGCAATTGGCCGGCCCTGCGCAATTTTACTTTTAGATTTGAACCCGGTTGTATGAAGGGGGGGGGCTGACGAACCGGATTGCTTCGCGCCGCTCGGACGCTCATGTACGCGCGGCCCCGCGCCATTCCATCCCGCCGATCAGCCGCCTTTCGATGAGTTGCACCTATTGCACATAGCCCGCAGGTTGCCTGTCTTGTTGTACCATTGATTTCTTGCGTCAAAGTCCATATATTGACCTACACTCTTGTAGTGATTACGCACGGAACTTATATGATCTATCGTTATATACTTGGATGCCGAGGGAACGTCTCTTTTTCGCGGAAACCAACCCCTACAATTGGCGCACCGGTAGTAAAATATTTGCAGTGAACCATAGGAACCAACCGCAGTAGCTGTTCGGGACAACACCGTATCAACCGTTTCCTTCCAAAATCCACCATATGTCGCTCTCCACCCGGGGCCGTCATAGTTGACATCTTTGACATCATCATAATCCGTGTCCATTCCCTCATACGTTCCCTGAAAGCTTCCGGAGCGCTGATTATGGTGCCAGCACACGTTTATTTGCCCCCGCCGGTGTTAATCGGTTCGATCGCGGACGCGAAGACCTGGCAAAGCCGGGACATCCCTTCGGCGGGAGGCTGCTGGCTTGCCCGCGCGTA
>JAIRMP010000129.1 GCA_031258615.1 Spirochaetaceae bacterium
GGAGTTTGCGGTAAGCCAGCCGCCTTGCGGCGGCTGAGGCCATCGACCCGCGTGTGGGTTGTGCCGCCGGCAAGCCGCACAGCGGCAAGCCGCAAGCGGCTTGAGGCGCAAACTCCGGAGACAAGCGCGAAGCGGTTGTCCCCCTTCGGGGAGGGTTTTTTGCGGGCCGGTTCGTGGTTAAAAAATAATACGGCGAAGTCTAAAATTCCTCCGTATCTTTTTCCAAAAACCTCCGCATCTCGCAACAAAGAGTACCGCATCTCGTGATGGAGAGTACCGCATCTCTTCATGTTCTCGCGGTTAAAAAAAGGGGACTGACACCGGAAAGTCCGCAGATTGCGCCTTGCGGCGGCCCGCCGGCGGTTGTCTAGCCACCTTCGTCATTGCGAGCGCCCGCCAGGGCGTGAAGCAATCCATGCGAGGAGGCTCGACAAGCGATTGCTTTGGCGCTACGCGCCTGGAAATGACGGCGCTTTGCCAAGCCCCTCGACCGCGCGGCAAGACAGCCGCCGGCTTTCCGTCTCGCTGTCTTCCAGCGCAAGGCGGGCCGCCGCCCTTACCGTACCGGCAAGGGCTGGGGATAGCGAGCAGGCGGCGGCGATTTCGGCGGAGGCCGCTGCCGCGATGGCCTGGAAGCTCCCGTACCGCTTCATTATGCGCGCAGCCCGGCCCGCGCCTATGCCGTCTATCGATTCGAGCAGAGAGAAGGCGGCGTCTTTAGACCGCAGACGCTGGTTTAGGCCCGTGGCAAATCGGTGCGTCTCGTCCCGGACAGCCTGCAAAACCTTCAACCCCTCAGAACGCCGCGAAAGGCGGACAGGTTCACGCGCGCCGGGCAGCCATACCTCCTCGTCGCGCTTGGCAAGGCCCGCGACCTCGCAGTCCAGCCCCAGTTCCGCAAGAACGCCCCGCGCCGCGTTCACCTGCCCTATGCCTCCGTCTACCAGGATCAGGTCGGGCAGATCCCCGCCTTCGCGGATACGGCGGGAATAACGGCGTCTCACCGCCTCCCGCATAGACGCAAAGTCGTCAACTATGCCGATGACGGAACGCAACTTGAAGTGCCGGTAGTTTTTCTTGTCGGGAATGCCGTTTTTGAACGAAATAAGGCTCGCGACAGGATGCTTCCCGTCAAGCTGGGCTATGTCAAAGCCTTCGATGAGGAAAGGACGCCGGCGCAGGCTCAGGGCGGCCTGTATCTCGTCAAGCGCCGGTTCCGCGCCGCGTTCCTTGAGCCGCTTCCGTAAGTCCTCCACCGCGTTCTGCCGCGCCATCGCAAGCGCCGCCTCGTGCCTCCCGCGCCCGCCCTCACCGTCAGCCTCAGGAGTGGAGAATTCCGGCGCGCGATCAAAGCGTTCATTGAAGTATCGCGCTATGTTGGAAAAACGCCCGGCAAAATTTTGCGCCGCCTGACCCGCCTGACCGTCAGCCTGAGTTTGAGAGCCGGCGCTTCCCGCGGCCTCAAGGCCGCCCGTCCCCAGAAATATTTTGGCGGGCGGCGGGCGATCCTCAGAATAGTAGGACGAGATGAAGGTCTCAAGCGAATCGTCCTCGGCGGCGGCGGAACAGGCGCGGTACAGTTCCCTGCCGGTGAGCTTTCCGCCCCGCATGGAAAAGACGCTGAAACTCGTCAGCAGCCCCTCGGACGCCCACGCTATGTAGTCGCGCCCCGTCTCGTCAAAATCCACAACGGACGAGGCGGCGGTCAGGTTTTCTATATCGTCAATCGCGTTCCGTAATTCCGCCGCCTTTTCAAAGTTGAGCGCGGCTGCCTCCTCGTGCATCTTCACCCGCAGATCGGTCAAGAGCGCCTCCGTTTCGCCGGAAAGAAGTTTTGCCGCCCGCTCCGCGTGAATACTGTAGGCGGCCTTGTCTATCTTGCCGCAGCAGGGCGCCCCGCAGCGTCCTATATGAAAGTACATACACGGATTGTCGCGCTTGCGAAGTGTACGGCACTTCCGCAGCGGAAACAATTTTTCAATCAGATGGAGCATCCCGTCAACCGCCTGCACGTTGGCAAACGGCCCAAAGTACCGCGAGCCGTCCTCCACAATGTGCCGTGTCCTGAACAGCCTGGGAAAAGCCTCCGCCGTCAGCCGGATCACCGGGTAGGACTTGCCGTCCTTCAGGTTTATGTTGTAGCGGGGCGTATGCTGCTTTATCAGCGTGTTTTCCAGCAGCAGCGCGTCGTACTCGTTGGCAACGATAATCGTCTCGATCGCAGCGGTCCGTTTCATCAGCGTGGCGGTCTTAACGTCCTTCCGCCCGCCAAAGTACGCCGCCAGCCTCCCCCGCAGCGACTTGGCCTTGCCTATATAGATTATCCGGCCCTCCCCGTCCCGCATGATGTAGCAGCCAGGCAGTTCCGGCGCGTCCCGCGCTGAGTCTTTTAACTTTTGATAATTTTCGCCGCGTCCGCCGTCCACAATTTGATTTTATCCCCAAAGGCCGCCACCCGCCAGTACCTGCCCTCCGATTTTTCCCCCAAAAAAACCGCGCCCGGCGCTGTTTTGCGGAATCCGTTCCGCGGCTGCCTCGACATAATTTTTTTCTCAAGATACACTATCCATGTTTACGCTGTTGTCAGAAATTTAGTAGAGGTGCTTTTTATGGAAAATAAAACGAATGATTCAAGCGTCACCCATGAAGAAAATTTTCTATCCCATATTCGCAAGTTTGAAGATTCTTTCAAGGATACGCTTAACGATATGTTTCCTGAATTAAAAGAGAATGTGAACTATCTTATCCGTTCTGGTTTGGTTCTCAGCGGGATATCTGTTTTTAATTGCGTCTTTGCCAGCGGCACAATTTACCGGCAGCTATTTATCTCCGCCATCAATAACCGAGTACTCTGCAAAATTATTTTAAATGTTATTAAGGATGGCGCTGCCGATTGTTCTGATTTGCCCGCGATATACGATTTTATGGGAAGCGATGCTTTTTGTGATGATAGCGTTGATACGGTGTATAATAGCGGGTTTTTTATACCTAGTAGCAAGTCCATCCATATTTTTGAAAATGTTTTTGATATGCTAAGACTTTTAATATAGTAACCCAAAGCGTCCGTCATTTTTCCTCCACAAAGCAGCGTTAAGCTGTTTTGCGCTATGCTTTCCACGCCTGCGGACAGGGCGGTTCCCTTTGCTTACTCCATCAGCGGGTTGTACGATGGCAGTTCGAAATCATCCAGAGAAGGCAGCGTAAGATCAAGCTCCGGGCCGTCATCCCCTATGCTTCCCGCGCCATCCTCATCGGCGTAACCGGCAAGGGACGCTTCCGTACCTTCAGCGCCGTAGCTGCCCGCCGGCGACCCCGCCGGTAGTTGGCTAATATCTAGGAACGGCATCTTCAAGTCGGCAAGCACGCCGCTGTCATCGAATGGGGGAATGCCTGTACGCATCGTTTCGATGGCAATATGCGAGCGATATTCACCGTCGCCGCCGTGCATGGTACAGTACCCGGTGGGGCGGAATTTTTCCAAAAAGGTGAGTACAACACTTCCGTCCTTGCAATCCGGCGTCCAAAGCTGCCCCGATTCAGCGCAAACTTTGATGTCAACAAGTCCCGTTTCCGGCCTTTTGAAGTCCCTGGCAGGCAGGCCCCGGTGGATTTCCCGCATAAAGTCCCCCCAGATTGGGCCCGCCAGCGTCGCCCCAGTCAGCGTAAGACCAAGCGAGTTGCCGGGTTTATCGAAGCCAAACCATATCGCCGTTGTGTAGTATGGGGTAAAGCCCACCGTCCATGCGTCCGACCAGTTCTGCGTCGTGCCGGTCTTGCCCGCCGCCGCAATACGGTAACGCTGGTTCACCCCGTCCACAAACACAAACTTAGCTCCCTGCCCGCTCAGCGTTCCCATCTCTACCGTTTTTTTCAACAGCCCCGTCATAACGTAGGCGTTTTGCGGGCTGATAAGCTGTATAGCGCTGCCCTTTTGCCGCTGTTTAAGCCGTATCTCCCGTTCATTGTCCAGTATGACAGTGCCGTTCCGGTTTTCTATGTAGCGTATGGCCATCGGGGTAACTTCCCGCCCCTCGTTGGCGAACACGGCAAATGCCCGCGCCATCTGTATAGGTGCAATCGAGATTATCCCAAGCCCAATCGGGTAAACGTGCGGAAAGGTGCGGCGTTTGACGTTGGGATCCTCTATTCCCAGCAGCAGGGCGGCGCGGTCTATCGCCGCGTCAAAGCCTATTGTGTCCAGAATTTTAAGTGACGGCACGTTCATGGACTCCGCAAGAGCGTTGTACAAAAGCACAGACCCCTTCCATTCACCTCTGAAATTGAGCGGCAAGTAGGGAGTGGCGTCCTCGTTGTAAAAGACGACAGGCGCGTCATATATCAGCGAGGACGGCGTGAACTGCCCTGAGTCTATCGCCGCCGAATAGTAAAGCGGCTTAAAACTGGAACCGGGCATAACGTAGCCCTGCGTCGCCCGGATAAGCTGGTTGTTTTCATCGTACTTTGAGCCGCCGATTATCGCCTTTATGTACCCGGTCTCGTTCTCCAGAACGATCAGCGCCCCTTCAACGATATTCTCCTCCGTGCTCGCCTTCAATTCCAAAAAGCCGGCGTTGGAAATGCCCTTCATGTCCGGAAGACCGAAGGCAAGGGCAGCCAAATCAATGATGGGGTTTACAACCTTGGTATAACGGTTTATCGCGCGGGTCTCGTTTCGTTCCTGCGAGGTACCGCGCAGAATGTTCACATCGAAAGCGAGCGACAAGAGGTCAACTATCGGGATGTACATCTGCTCGGCGCGTACAAGCCGGTTTCCGGACGAAATCTTGTACTCCCTGTTCGCCTTCGCTATCCCCTCCTCCATATACCGCTGGGCGGTACTCTGGAAATTGAGGTCAAGCGTGGTGTAAACCGTGTACCCGTCCCTGTAATAATCCATCGTTTTGTACATCATGCCGTCAAGCTCACGGCGCACATACTCGCTGAACCAGGGGGCCTTGTCGTCGCGGTGGAAGTAGGCGGCCTGCGACACCCGCGTATAGTCGTAGTTTTCCCAGTATTCATTGAAAGACGCCTCGGTATCCGCCTTCGCCGCGTAGCCAAGCTCGACCATCCGGTCAAGGACGCTGAGTTGTCTGTCCATCGCGCTGTTCGGGTTGTCCAGCGGGTTGTACTTAGCGGGGCTGGAAAGCTGGATCACCAGTATCGCGGACTCGGCAAGGCTCAGGTCACTTGCGCTGTGCCCAAAGAAGTATTTGCTTGCCGCCTCAACGCCGTAAACGCCGGGCCCCATGTACATATAGTTCAGGTATATCTCAAGGATTTCACTCTTTGTGTAGCGCCGTTCCATCTGCAACGCCCACCAGAGCTCCCGTATCTTGCGGGAAAGTGTCCGCTCCGACCTGTCCGTATACAGCGTGCCCGCCACCTGCTGGGTAATCGTGGAACCCCCGCCCAGCGAACCGGAGTTGAACAGCTTTTCACGTACCTGCCCATAAAAGGCGCGGGCAATTGCCCGGATTGTAAAACCTCTGTGTTCGTAAAAATCAGGGTCCTCGCGGGCAAGCACGGCGTATATGAGGTGCCGGGGCAGGTCTGACAGCGATACCAGCTCGCGCTTTTCATCGGCGGAAAATTCTGTTATCAGTTCGCCGTTTATGTCGAGGATTTTTGTCGGCAGCGCCGGCGCGAACTCCTGGAAATTCTCCTGGTTTATGATGTTGACGGTCTCGGCCAGCGCAAACCCGAGCGCCGCCCCAATTCCCCCGGTAACAATAACGGTTACAACGACCATGGAGCGCACAAACCTGCGCCCCCTCCCACTCTTTTTCATGTATTTCAGAATAAAAAAACCGATCCCCCGCTGTCAATGGCCCGATACCGCAATTTGGGCATCGTCTGTGGGCAGGGATTCTTCGGTGGATATTTCCGGCGTTTGATCTTCAGTATTTTCCGTTTTTTCTGCCAGGTTTTCTTCAGACTCTTCGGTTTCGACAGGCTCCAATGCGGGAGAAATTTCGTTGTAAAGCAGTGCTATTTCGGTTATAACAGCGCTCACACTGTCCTCAGAGCTTACGGAAGCTTCAGAAATTTCAGGGGCTTCAGTTTCAAAACGGCCGCCAAACCAAACGCTGCCTTCACCGTTCGGAACAAAATTATTGACGGTGAGCCTTTCCCATGCGTCTATACTTTTTGTTTTATCGTTTTCAAGACCCATGCTGACAACTATATTATTTTCAAAAAATTGAAAATCAACGGCGGCGGGTACAAAGTCGATACCATCAAGCGGCAGCGAAGGCCATGTTTCAAAAACTTGATCATTACAGAATGCCTGAAGTACAAGACGGTTTTCCAACAGAGAAAGTTGTACCACACAGAGACGTTCGGTACCGTCCCTGTCCTTACCGTGTAACTCAGCCCTTAAAACAGGTTTTTCGACAGCCGTATTCCACGGCACAAAACGAAAAAGTATTTCAGCGCTCCCCTCACCGGATTTTACATATTTGAATAACGAATCGGGAAGTTTATACCGATCGTTTGCGCCGACCGCAAGTCCATAGGTACTAAAAACCGGGAACCAAAGCGGTACTTCCTCGTCGTCCGCCCTCTCAAGCAAAGCGCCTATACTTACAGGATCCTTGGTGTCGGTCAGGGTTCCCCACAACCGGTACCAGCGGCTCATCTGAACCTCCCTGCCGGCATAGTACCCGTCCCGGCCGCTCCGGTTTGATACCGGCAGCGAAACGGTATGACTTATGCCGTGCATCGTTGATATATGTTTGGTGGGATCAAACGGGAAAACCTCAACCCTGATGTCCTGGAAGCCGGTTTGGGCAGGGGCGCTCCAGAATATGCGAGACGCCCCTTTATTAACAAAACCTTCACCTATTTGCTGCTTACCGTTATACCAAATGACGTAAGGTTCTATAGCGGGGGACGCATTTATATATGCTTGAAGCATTATTTTTTCGCCGGGCGGTACTATACCGGACGATAAAGAAACGCCCGGTATATAGCTGATAATACCATTGACGGTAAGTTCCATGTCGGAAAGGTAGAAAAACGGTTTCTCTACGCTGTTAAGCAGCGCCCCGTTGACCGCTATCACTTCAAACACTATGCGGTAAAAACCTGGAGCCGTATCGGAGTTAAGCGCTATGGCAGGAAGTTCATCGTCCAAATTTTTTACACTGATTATACTTTCAAGCGGTTCGGGTATTTTTTCCGTTGCGGTAACACTTTCAGTTCCGCTTTCTATAACGGATGCGGCCTCGCCCTCCTCCGTGGAAACCTCCGCAGTGGTCGTTGAAACGGTACCCACTTCTTTTAAAGCCTCCCCGCCTTCCGTCGTGGAGGTTGTCCCGCCGTTCCCGCCTTCACCGGAAAAAACGGCCTGTGAATCGCTATTTTCAGTGGTGGAAGCGGTACCGGCGCCAGTTTCCGCAATGTTTTCACCGGTATCTGCATCATCCTGCACGGGAAACTTGTACCTGGTACGGACGCCGATCCCTTTACCCATGTAATCCTTAATGTATATGACCAAAGATGATATGTCAGGGTCACCTTTTACGTTGAAATCGAAATACGGTGAAATCCGGCTTTCGTTTGAAAGGATGGCACATTCATCAAGCGAACGGCCGTTTATCAATGCGTTTACCTTGTAGGCCTTGCCCGACGAAAGAGCCAAGTCCAGATCGCCGCATCCGAAAAGAAACACGGTGACGATCAAAAAAGCCGGTAGACCTTTTAATATACACATTATATATATACATTATAGCGCAAAAAAGTCAAAAAAACAAGTAAAAAGCTCATAAAACAGGCGAGCAGGCGTTTTGTCCTGATATTTTACCATTTGCCGCTGTTTTGAGCAAGCCCAGGGTGTCGACGCGTATTACGCCAAGGGCGAATATGACAAGGCGATAGCGGATTTACAAGCGGTATTGAGTATAGACCCGAATAATGCCGATGCCAAAAAAGCTATCGAAATAATCCGGGAGCAGCAGGACAGCCGCTAAAAGTGAATGAAAACTATGGTTTTTACGTATCCGGAAAAAAGGCGGAGGCCATTAATCTGAATACTTTCAAAATTATGAAATCTGCGGGAAGCAACGTAGAAAGGATCATCTTTACGTTGTATAATTTCGTCTACTATGCGGCGTTTTGAGGTGGTATCCCCGTTTGAGCCGGCAGGCGATCAGGGGCAGGCGGTTGAAACCCTGGCTAAGGGAATCGAGGCGGGGGACAGGTTCCAGACCCTGCGCGGCGTTACCGGCTCAGGCAAGACCTTCACGATGGCAAAGATAATCGAAGCGGTACAGATGCCGACGATCATCATCAGCCACAACAAGACGCTGGCCGCCCAGCTCTACCGCGAGTTCAAGGGCTTCTTCCCGGGCAACGCGGTTGAATACTATGTTTCGTACTACGATTACTACCAGCCAGAAGCCTATGTAGCCAGCCGCGACCTGTACATAGAGAAGGACGCCTCCATCAACAAGGAGATTGAGCGCCTCCGCCTGTCCGCCACCCGGAGCCTGATGGAACGCAAGGATGTCATCATAGTGGCGACAGTCTCGTGCATCTACGGGCTGGCAACCCCGGAGATTTACAGGAAGATGACGGCCACCTTCTCGCGGGGGGATACGGTGGATGTTGACGCGCTGATGCGCCGCTTTGTCGAGCTTCAGTACGAGCGGAACGACGCCGTGCTGGAGCGCGGGCGCTTTAGGAGGCGGGGGGACACGATTGAGATATACCCCGCATACCTTGAGGACGCCTACCGCGTCGATCTGGACTGGGAGACGGTGGCCCGCATACGCCGCTTCAACCCGGTATCAGGCGAAATCTTTGAGGAACTGGACAGCGCGATGCTGTACCCCGCCAAGCAGTTCGTGATGCCACAGATAATGATCTCAGAGGCGCTGCCGCTGATAAAGGCGGAACTGGCCTCCCGCTACGAGGAACTGAAGAACGAGGGCAAGAATTTGGAGGCGGAGCGGCTCAAGACCCGTGTTGAGTACGACATAGAGATGCTGGGCGAGATGGGCTACTGTCCCGGCATAGAGAACTACTCCGCGCCGCTTGCCGGCAGGAAGCCGGGAGAGCGCCCGGACACCCTGATAGATTACTTCCCTGAAAAGCACCTGACGTTCATAGACGAAAGCCACGTGAGCCTCCCGCAGATTGGCGCGATGTACGCCGGCGACAGAAGCCGCAAGCAGAACCTTGTTGACTACGGCTTCCGCCTGCCCTGCGCGCTGGATAACCGCCCGCTCCGCTTCGACGAATTCGCCGATCTGCTGGACAAGACGATCTATGTGTCCGCGACGCCGGGCGAGGCGGAGATAAACCAGTCCGCCCGCGTTGTCGAGCAGCTTATACGTCCCACCGGCCTCCTTGACCCCGAAATTGAGGTGCGTCCCAGCGAGGGCCAGATGGAGAACATCTACGCCGAGATACGGAAGACGATAAGCTCTGGCGGGCGGAGTCTGATCCTCACGCTGACCAAGAAGATGGCGGAGGACTTGACTGACTTCCTCCTGGGCCTTGGCCTAAAAGTGCGTTACATACACAGCGAGGTTGAGACGATAGAGCGCGTTGAGATACTGACGCAGCTCCGGCAGGGAAACTTTGACGTGCTGGTCGGCATAAACCTGCTGCGCGAAGGGATAGACCTGCCGGAAGTCTCGTTCATCGCTATCCTGGACGCGGACAAGATAGGATTCCTGCGCTCGGTAACCAGCCTCGTGCAGATAATAGGGCGGGCCGCCCGGAACGCCGCCGGCAAGGTGGTGATGTACGCGGACAGGGTGAGCGACGCGATGCGAGACGCGATAAGCGAGACGGAACGCCGGCGCAAGATACAGGTTGACTACAACACGGCGCACAACATAACGCCGGCCACGGTAAAGAAGGCGATAGCCAACATCCTGGAGCGGCACACGGAGGAGGCCCGCGGCGCGGTGGAAAAGTCGACCGAGGCGCTGAAGAAGTCGTACAACATCCTGATACCCGCCGAGCGCAAGAAGCTGATCGCCGCGCTCAACGCCGAGATGCTAGAGCACGCCAAAAAACTTGAGTTTGAACAGGCCGCCGCCCTCCGGGACGAGATACAGAAACTCCAGCCCGCCTCCCTGTGATACCCCATCCTGACCACACTATTGACATATTTTCCGTACTTGATTACAATATTTCCATGCTCAAAGCAAGGCCAGCCAAAAAGACAGAACCCACGAGGTTCGCGCCGCCCCGCCCGCTAGACGCGGCGGCTTCACCGCTCACTCAGTTTACACGCCCGAATCCGGGGGACAACCCGCATTATCCGCCCGTAGAGCAGGGTGGAGTTTACGGCTCAAGCGCCATGTGCTTGAGCCGTAAACTCTTGTACAAGCCGCAAAGCGGCTTGTACCCCCCCCCCCCCCCAGGGATAAAAACAGACTTCCGGTAGATACTTCCGCCGCATCAATAACTGCCTCTACACCGCCGGAAGCCACTTCCGGACCGCCGGAAACTACTTTTAGCCCGCCGCATCAAGACAACAGACTCTTGTTTTTTGGCTATGACTCAAAAGCCGCGGACAGCACGGCGTTTTGCGGCAAAAACAACTCGTCCGTTGGCAAAAACAACTTGCACGTTGGCAAGAACAAGTCATTCGTTGGCAAAAACAAGTCATTCGTTGTCAAAAACAAGTCATTCGTTGGCAAAAACAACTTGGCCGGGGGCCGGGTCAGCGTGAATCAGGGCGAAAACATGAAAAAAGACGTTAGGAGGAAATATGTCAAAAACAACTGACTGGCTGCCCGGAACACGGGAAGGCCAACTGGCAATGGCAAATGACTGGATTTCTGTATGCACGAACAGGAAAACCGGCTGGAACATTCAGGACGCGGCCTTGACGGAGCTCACAACGCTGGGGGGGGGGGGGGGATGGCCTATTTCGCCGTGCAGGTGGAGAACAGCGGCAGGAAGGGCCCGTGGGGGCCAATGGTTCACGCCTTAATTCCGTAAAGGCGTGAACCACGGTATCCGCGCTGATACCGTAACGCGGGTAAGGATACAAGAGGAAGGAGGCACGTATGACGTAAGGTTTGCGGAAGATTTAGGGCGGCCCCGCTTGCGGGGGGTGACGGATATTCAGTATACGGAAGTGAGCGCGTATACAATGTATTAAAAAAGTTATGCGTCATTGGACTTGTTTCACAAGTCTTAAAATGAAATCCAAACGCATAACAAAAAAAACTTTGTTGCCAAAGTAAGGAGATTAAAATGGCAAAGAAAAGGTTATGTACGATGGGCATCGCGTTGGCGTTGCTGTTTGTGTCGGGGGCAGTGATTTTTGCCCAGCAGTCATGGGGCTGGAACCCCGAAGGGGAACAATGTTTCAGCCTTGCGGGGGTCGAATGGTATTACTCAACATCCGGCTCGGCAAAGACAACATTCAAAAACCACAACGACTTCGGCGTAACGGTTCTGTATACCGGAAGAAGCGGCAGGCAGCAGTCTTTGTGGCTGGACGCGGGAGCGGT
>JAIRMP010000201.1 GCA_031258615.1 Spirochaetaceae bacterium
CCATTGGCGTACGTTTGGTGCAGGCTGGCCTGCCTAAGTTGACAGGCGGCGGGTTGGAATGATAAACTTTCGGCATATCGCAGAGCCGTACCCTGTTATTGAGGAGTATTTGATTGGATAACGTCGGGATTATAACTCAAGTAGTTGGACCTGTAATTGATGTGCGTTTTGAGGAAGGGATGGCGCCGGCAATCCTTAACGCGCTGGAAGTCAAGGTAGAAGCCGAAAAAGGGCTTTCGGGGCAGGATGACCGCACGGTTGTGATGGAAGTTATGCAGCATATAGGCGACAACCGTGTACGCTGTGTGGCAATGTCCGCTACGGAAGGTCTTTCGCGCGGGCTTCAGGCTCTCGATACAGGCAGTTCCATTAAAGTGCCTGTTGGCGAAGAAGTTTTGGGGCGTATGTTCAGAGTAACAGGCGAAACTATAGATGACCGCGGGCCTTTTTCCTGTCAAAAGTACGAATCGATTCACCGGGACGCGCCGGCTTTTGCCGAGCAAAAGCCGGCCACAGCGGTCTTCGAGACCGGCATAAAAGTTATAGACCTGATAGGGCCTTACGCGAAGGGCGGCAAGATCGGACTTTTTGGCGGGGCAGGAGTCGGCAAAACCGTTATCATAATGGAACTGATACGGAACATAGCGACGGAACATTCCGGCTATTCCGTGTTTTCAGGCGTTGGAGAACGGAGCCGCGAAGGGAATGACCTTTGGAACGAGATGAACGAGTCCGGCGTGATCAAAAAGACGGCGCTTGTTTTTGGTCAGATGAACGAGCCGCCGGGGGCCCGTATGCGCGTCGCTCTTTCCGGCCTCACGATGGCGGAACACTTCCGCGACGAGTCCGGTCAGGACGTGCTTCTCTTTATAGACAATATATTCCGTTTCATACAGGCCGGGGCGGAAGTTTCCGCGCTGCTGGGGCGTATTCCCAGCGCCGTAGGCTACCAGCCTACCCTTGCCAACGAGATGGGCGCGTTGCAGGAACGCATAGCCAGCACATCACGCGGTTCGATCACCAGCGTTCAGGCCGTCTATGTCCCCGCCGACGACTTTACAGACCCCGCTCCGGCGACAACATTTGCGCACCTTGACGCGACAACTGTGCTTGACCGCAAGATTGTCGACCTGGGCATATACCCGGCGGTTGACCCGCTCGCCTCCACCTCGCGGATTCTCGACCCGGTCATAGTCGGCAGGGAACACTACGAAACGGCGCGCCGGGCGCAGCAGCTTCTTCAGCGTTACAAAGAGCTGCAAGACATAATAGCGATACTCGGCATGGACGAACTTTCCAGCGAGGACAAACTGCTCGTATCACGGGCCCGCAAGGTGCAGCGCTTCTTTAGCCAGCCCTTCTTTGTTGCCGAAAAATTCAGCGGAATTGAAGGCAAGTATGTGCCGGTAACGGAAACGGTGCGCAGTTTTAAGATGATACTGGACGGAGAACTGGACCATGTCCACGAGCAGAACTTTTTCATGGCCGGCGGTATTGATGATGTCTTAGCGAGGCATAAAGATTGAATGGCCGCATACTTTACCCTTGAAATATACACCCCTTACCAGCTTTTTTTCTCGGAAACGGTAGAGATGATCGTGCTGGCGATTGCCGACGGCGAGATTGGGATTCTTGCCGGCCATGACCGTTTTACCGCGCCGGTAAGGTGCTGCGTGGCAAAGATCAAGGACAGAGGCGGCGCCTGGAAACCGCTCTTCCTGGCGGACGGCATAATTGAGGTTAAGCATCACAAATCCGTTATTTTGGCCGGCACCGCTGAATGGCCTGAGGAGATAGACTACGATCGTGTTATGACCTCGAAAAGGGACGCGGAAGAAATTTTAAAAACCAAAACATTCCGTTTTGAGACAGACGCGCTCAAACAAAAGTTAAACCGGGCGTCCATGCGGCTAAAGGCGCTGGAAGCCGCCGGCCTTAAACATTGATTCGCATAGTAATGGCAGACGGCACAGTAGAGTTCTGTGGGTTTAGGCTATGCGTCAAAATAACAGCGACAAAATACCGTGTTGAAATAAGGCGGGATTTTGGGTAGCATGGCTAAAATGAAAAGCGATACCGTAAAAAAGGGGCTGCCGCGCGCGCCCCACCGTTCTTTGTTCAAGGCCCTGGGATTTATAGACGAGGAGTTTGACAAACCCCTCATCGGGATAGTGCATAGCGAGAGTGAAATTGTGCCCGGACACATACATCTGGGTAACATAGCGAAGGCGGCCGCGGACGGGGTCAGGATGGCCGGCGGCGTGCCGGCGCGCTTCCCCGTTATAGGTGTCTGCGACGGGATAGCGATGGGGCACGAAGGGATGTGCTACTCGCTCCCGACACGGGAACTGATAGCGGACTCGATTGAGTGCATGGTCAGAGCTCATCAGTTTGACGCGCTGGTATTCATCCCAAACTGCGACAAGGTGACGCCGGGTATGTTGATGGCGGCGGCGCGCCTCAACCTGCCGGCCATATTCGTGTCGGGCGGGCCCATGCTTGCCGGGCGAAGGGACGGCAAACCGCTCACGCTGACCACCATGTTCGAGGCGGTGGGCGCGGCGGCTGCCGGCAGGATGAGTGAGGCCGAGCTTCGTGAACTGGAGGACATTGCCTGTCCCGGCTGCGGCTCATGCTCAGGAATGTTCACGGCCAATTCGATGAACTGCGTGACGGAGGCTCTGGGACTCGCGCTCCCCGGCAACGGCACCTGTCCTGCTGTGATGGCTGAACGTGTGCGCCTCGCCAAGAAAACGGGCGTCAGGGTCGTAGATCTGCTGAAAGCTGACACGAGGCCGCTGGCGATACTGACGGAACGGGCATTTATGAACGCGCTCGCGCTCGACATGGCGCTGGGCTGTTCCACAAACACCGCGCTACACCTGCCTGCCATAGCGCATGAGGCCGGTTTCAACCTTGATTTCAAACTGTTGAACAAGGTGAGCGCCGCGACCCCGAACCTGTGCCACCTGTCCCCGGCAGGCCCCTCCGCGGTAGAAGACCTGCACGCTGCCGGCGGCATACCGGCGGTACTCTCGGAGCTGGCGAAGAAAGACCTGCTCGACCTGGACGCGCCGACCGTGTACGGAAAGCTCGGCGATGCGGTGCGGGGAGCGGTGAACAGGAATACCGAAGTTATCCGCCCAATTGAAAACCCGTTTATGGAGACGGGCGGGCTTGCCGCGCTTTGGGGCAACCTCGCGCCGGACGGCTGCGTCGTTAAACAGAGCGCGGTAGCGCCGTCCATGCTCCGGCATGAGGGCCCCGCCCGCGTGTTTGACGGCGAGGACGCCGCGTTTGACGCGATAATGGGCGGCAGGATCGCTTCGGGCGATGTAGTTGTGATACGGTACGAGGGACCGCGCGGCGGCCCCGGCATGAAGGAGATGCTCGGCCCGACATCGGCCCTTGCCGGCATGGGTCTGGACGACAAGGTTGCGCTGCTGACGGACGGGCGGTTTTCGGGGGCCTCGCGCGGGGCGGCGATAGGGCATATTTCCCCGGAGGCCGCCGGAGGCGGACCCATCGCCTTCCTGCGGGAAGGGGATACCGTCTCCATAGACATACCGGCGCGAAGCCTTGACGTACTTGTGAGCGGCGAGGAACTCGCTAAACGGAAGGCCGAATGGACGGTGCCGCCGCCCAAAGCGGTAAGCGGGTACATGGCCCGTTACGCCAGGCTGGCAGGCGCCGCATCCGGGGGCGCGGTCTTAAGCGATCCCGCTTAAATGACACATCTTGAAAAAATATGCCTCGGCAAAATTCCGGTTTACGCGCTGCTGCTGATGCTGCTGGGCGCGGGCGCGGCGTTTATGGTCCGACCGCCCGTCGTTATCGTTACGGACGATGTTTTCAGCGCCGTGTACGGTGTGCGCCGCGAACATTTCAAGCGCATAGAGATGAGCGTCCAGCTTTTCAGGCGGATAAAGCTGGTACGCATGTCGGCAGACGCGGAACTTGACGCTGTGATCTTTGCCATACAGGACGCCTCCAAAAATCCTCTGGCGGCGGTTTTCCCTTACCGTTACTACAACGCGGCGCTTCGTTATGCCGCTACAAACACCATGTCCTCCACAGTGGTGCTGGCAGGGCTGAACAGAATACCTGCCGGTACGGCGGCGGAACAGGATAGAGCCGCTATTCTTTTTGTAAAACAGGACGAATCCGCTGACTTTTACCGCGCCGGCCTATGCGCCGCACTATTTTCCGGCAGATCGGCTTCCTTTACCAAAGTGCCGGACGGGGACAAAAGCATTTTGGTTATTACCAACGAAAAAAATTCAACTGAAGCGGGAGGTTTTTTTGAGCGGGGGCTTGTGCAGGGCGGAAGCAGCGCTTCCTCCGTATTTAGGGGAATTAACGACAACTATCCGCTCACGAATCTTTCCTGCGTTGTGTTTTGGGGGCAGTCAAGCGGTTTCCTGTACAACAGCGCCGAAAACAGTCTGCCAAACATAGTTTTTTCATGGATGGAGCCGAATTTTTTTTCCCCCGGCGTTAAGGTCATAATTGACGATTCGCCGTTGCAGCTTTTGCCGTTGATTGTAAGATCACTGAAAGATTCGGGCGTAAAACTCCGCCTGGCGGCAGGTGAAGATACGGAAGTACCCATTCCATCCACTTTTAAGGTGATGGCGCTGCGGACAGCCAGTCTGCCGCTGATGTTCAGCCTGAACATTGCTTCTCACTTACCGGTAAACCTCGGCCCCGAACCGGACCAGATCACGCAATAGAACCTTGCGGCGGTCTTCCACCCGTCCACATATTCTAAACTTGCAAATGCCGTTGATTTAACCGCTAAGGCGAATGAAAAATCCCCTCTCCCCCTCCCGACACACACAAAAAAAATCCGTCAGGGCTCTCCCCGAAATATAAGCGAATTCGGATGGCTTGCCGGATATTGAACTATTTCCAGGACGCGCCCGTCAAATTTGATTCGTACCCCTATGCCCTTGCCGGGTCCATTCATAAACGTTTTAACAGTATGGGCGATAATTTCCTGTTCAATTGGCGAGTTTGCTCCGGGATTGATATAGAGGACGCCGTCAAGCTGAAGGCTCTTTTCTTCCGGGTTTTTGCCGCCTCGGGAATAGATCGCGCCGGGGCTTTTTACCGGATCGATAAATATTGAGGGACTCTTGTCCGCTGCCCCGGACGCGGCGGATTCATTGATGGAAAAATACCAGCCAAAAATGTCCTCCTCTTTCCCGGCCGGCGCAAACGATAAAACCGCGGGCAGTTTGACATGACCCTGCCCCGCTCCCGAAGCAAAGAAGTTTCCCTGTATGACGCGGGGCAGAGCGGCAATATTCCAATAATCGCTGATATTTTCGGAGTACCGGGGAGGGGTGGGGGCTGCCGTCTTACCGGCGTCATCCGAATCTGTTTCAGGATATAGTTTTATCAGATCGTTGTAACAGCGCAGCCTTACCTTCAACAGTTCGATAATTTTTTCATATACCCATATACGGATGTTGGACACGGTATATATGTACGAACTGTTTGCCAGTACAACTTTTTCGCCAAATCTGGTGACGGTACGGATTTTTGGCAGATCGATAAAACGCAGCGGCGTAGTTATAACGGTATAATGGGCGGGGATATAGCCGGCATTAAACTTGAAGGCTGTGAGCTGTGACCACTTGAGCGCGCGAATCTTATACTTCAATTCATCACGAAAAGTTTTGTTCAATTCGATTTTTCGCGCCAGTTCCCCGCGTGACGGCGCGGCGTGATTGTCCAGCGACAGTTCCGGCGAGCGGTAACGCCGTATTTCCTCAAAATCCTCGACAAGCCGCGTCCGGCTGAACTCCGCGCGCTGATCGGAAATTGTTCCATCGGTTAAAAATACTACGCTGTCTTCGTCGTCTGTATCCTGAAAAAAAATAAAACGGTTTGAGGCCGCGATCGTGTAGTGAAAAAGTTTTCTGTCGTTTTTGGCGTATTTCCGGGTAAGCTGTTCTGTGAATTCGGCTGACAGCCCGTAAAAAGCATTGTCCGGGATTTCCAGCGTAACCATGAATATCTTGGGCGAGCCGGTTCTTCCGGGCAGGTAATCACGTTTCAGGTACGTCCACATTTCCACCGGATAGAGTTTCAGCGCGCAGATTTCACCCTTCAGGCTTATAAGAAAATCGCAGTCCCCCTCCAGTATATTAAAATTGGGGATGGCATACTCCCAGCCTTCTTCTTTTTCGCCGCCGCTCCAGGAATACCCGCGATACGACTTGTCGGGAGACTCCCCCCTCCCGGCGCGAAGGCTGCCTTCCGCCCGGTTGGCCGCTTTCAGGATCGCCGCCCCGCTGAAATACAGCGGGGCGGGATTGAATGTCCAGGTGTCATCGAATATCGCCTTGGTCCAGTACCCGGTCTCCCCCGATTCATTCAAACCAGCAACGCGGAGTTCCCGCGCCCCGTTGCCCCTGCCGTTTTGAAGTATCGTAATATGACCGGTGATCGCGGCAAGACCTGTAAGCGGAATCAGCGGCTGGGGACGCCAGTCCTCCGCCGGAAGTCCCCATTCGGTCAGGTTGGAAAAATAGCTGTCGCCGGGAGAATCTGACTTGTATGGGGTATAGGTATACTTGAACCACATGGGGTCGCAGCCTATGGTGTCGAAGTCGGCAAGACGGGTATACATCTCGCCCGTTTCGTTTATGACGAACATGGTTGACGCGCTTGCCGACAGGGAAACCGCTTTGAAGGCGCCCCGTTCCGGGCCGGCGTAGTTCCGGGAAAAGTCGGCGGGGAGGCCCGTGTCGGCGTAACATATCTCCTGACCGTCTTCCAGAAGCACGTAGGTTGTCGCTATTTCCATAGTGCCGTTGTGGTGCTGGTTGCCAAACCGGTCCTCGTAATAAAGAACATGGGCGTTTCGTTTTCCAAAGGCCCAGGCCAGTTTTTTCGAGGTACGCTGGTCAAGGTAAAGCTGCTCCTCGCCGGGCCAGCCCTGCCGGTCCAGCCACACCCTGCTCTTATGGGCTATGGTTCTGTCAAAGCAATAGCGGTAAAAGCCGCCCTCGTCCGACAGCGCGACCAGTTCGTCCGCGTCCGCGGATATTTCCACGATTTTTCCAGGCTTGTTAAAACCGATTTTCCATGAATTATGGGGGAGGCCCGTTTTCTCAAAAAGGGTCCATTCAACCGGTTCCTCCGCGCCGTCTATGCTTTTATACCAAATCAAACCGTCATTCAGCACATAATAATGGTAGGAGTTAAACGTCTGGGCGCGCGTCTTGATATAGACCGCTTCTGGAAAAACGCCGTTTATACTTTCCGTATCGTATACAGCGTCCAGGGGCAGCGGCCCGGTTTTGACGGAATAGTTGTCCTTGCCAAGGTATATCGCCTTTGATAAGGCGCATGAAGATAATACGATAGAAACCAGCAGCGCCGCGGCTTTTGTTATTTTAGCCATATTTATTCTGCCTTACCGCTTGTAAAAAATCCTTGAAAATATATTAACCCCGGGCTCAACAAATAACCGGCGCGCCCGGCGGATGTGCAAATCTTTTCATACCCCCCCCCCCCCCCCTGAAAGGATAGAAACGGCGAGAGAAACCTGATAATTTAGGATATACACCTACCCTATGTATACACAACGATTGCAGCACGAGGTACGATACAGCGCATCCATCCCGAGCAAAACGGGCATTGCACGGCAAACATCCATTGGAAACCGGGAAAGCCCAATGCCCCTAAGTTTCTTTGATATTGTATTTTCTGCGGAAACGCTCTATGCGGCCGGCAGTATCGACAAGCTTTTGCTTACCGGTAAAAAACGGGTGGCAGGCGGAACATATCTCAACCTTTATATCCTTAACCGTCGAGCGCGTTTCTATCACATTACCGCAAGCACAGGTAATCGTAGCCAATTCGTAATTAGGATGAATCCCTTCTTTCATATTTTCCTCACTATGATCCTTGTTGTCCAATCAGACCCGGCAAGCACAAACACAACACAACCGGCGCCCGGTAATGTCAGCCTATTGCCAACCCGCCAGCCCTCTCCGGGAATGTCAGCCCGTTACCAGCCTGCCAGTCCTCTCCGGGAATGTCAGCCTATTGCCAGCCTGCCGGCCCCTCTTCGGGAATATCAGCCTATTGCCAGCCTGCCGGCCCCTCTCCGGGAATGTCAGCCTATTGTCAGCCCGTTACCCGCCTACCAGCCGCCCCGAACAAAAGTCAGTCCATTGATGCGGCCCCGGTGTTCATTGAATTCAAGAATGATTCATTGTTTTTGCTTTTTTTCATTTTGTCAATAAGGAACTCGATTACCTCTATATCCTCCATCGGGTTGATGAATTTGCGCAGAATCCAGATACGCTGCAACTCTTTGTCGGAAAGAAGAAGCTCCTCCTTGCGGGTACCGGACTTTTTGATATTGATAGCGGGGAACAGACGCCTATCGGAGATACGGCGATCAAGGTTGATTTCCATATTGCCGGTACCCTTAAACTCTTCAAAAATAACCTCATCCATACGGCTACCCGTTTCGACAAGAGCGGTAGAGATGATCGTAAGACTACCACCCTCCTCAATATTGCGCGCCGCGCCGAAGAAACGCTTGGGCCTATGCAGCGCGTTTGAGTCGACGCCACCGGACAGGATTTTACCGGAAGTGGGGACAGTCTGGTTGTAAGCGCGGGCCAGGCGCGTAATGGAATCGAGCAGAATCACGACATCGTGTTTATGTTCGACCAGACGCTTAGCCTTTTCGAGAGCCATCTCGGTAACCTGCACATGGCGGCTTGCCTGTTCGTCGAAAGTAGAAGAAATAACCTCGGCCTGGACAGTACGCTCCATATCGGTAACCTCTTCCGGGCGCTCATCGATCAGCAGAACGATCAGGTAAACTTCGGGATGATTCGTAGTTATAGAGTTAGCGATCTTCTGCATCATTATAGTTTTGCCGGTACGCGGAGGCGCGACAATGATAGAGCGCTGACCCTTGCCGATAGGGCAGAACAGGTTAATTATACGGGTAGAAATGTCCTCCCCGGCAGTCTCCAGATCCAGCTTCTTGTCGGGGTACAGCGGCGTCAAGTTGTCGAACGGAATACGGTTTTGGGCGACAGAAGGATCATCGAAGTTGACAGTTTCGACACGCAGCATGGCGAAGAAACGCTCACCCTCCTTTGGGGTACGGATTTGACCGGAGACCGTATCGCCGGTTTTCAGCGCAAAAAGACGAATCTGACTTGCGCTTATATAGACATCATCCGGGCCTGACAGGTAGGAGTTCTGCGGACTGCGAAGAAAACCGTAACCGTCCGGCAGAATTTCGAGAGAACCGTACGCATAGATGATGCCGCCGCGTTCGGTATGCGCTTTGAGCAGCGTAAAGATCAGCTCCTGTTTTTTGAGCGCCACCAAATCCTCGTGGGAAATCCCATAACAGGAAGCGAGGTTACGAAGGTCCATCATACTGAGGCGGGACAATTCGTTTACCGAGAGCCGCTGTTTGCCGTCATCTTCGCCGCGCGGCTCCGGTTTACCATAGATATGGGGCATGGAGGGCAGAATCTTTGACAGATCCGGCAGGGCTCCCTGCTGTACCGATATATTGGGCGGCATGGATGGCGGGGGATTGCCCTGGTAATAGCCGGGGCCGCCGTAAGCGCCGTAATGGGAAGCGGCGCCATCCTTGCGTTCATAAGCACGCCGGGGACGGAACTGTGGCTGCTGCTGCTGCCGCAGCGATCGACCGCCGGACACCGGCACGCCGTCCGCATCATAGTCCTGGCGATCGCGGACATGAATACGGGACTTTGCGCGGACGACAACCCTTCCGCTCTGGCGTTCTACGCCTTCGTCCGGTCCGTACTCGCGGCCATCATACAGAACATTTTCCGTACCGTAAATGCTGTTTTCCGGAGCGGCGTCATTTTCAAAATCCTGTCCCGCGCTGTCTGGGGACGCGCCCATAAAGACAGGCTGATCTGTATTTTCAGTTGAAACGGCATTCTTTGCCGTATTTGCGGCAGAAACAGACACCCCTGTTGAGTTGAACAGTTCCGAATCTCCTTCTTCAACCGCCGTGTTATTTTTACTTTTTCTCACGTAAGCCATAAAAACCTCAAATTTAATAATTCTCTGATTTGGTTTGCCAAAACCGGCAAGCCTAAATCTAAACTTTTGAAAGGGAAAAAGCGGATTAGGAGCCGCGCATGAATAAAACGCCATGCATTTTATTCTAATTGCTTACGCAACAAGGAAATAACATGACCAATAGGTCATGTTATTTCTGCGCGGGTCCTTAGCTTCTTTGAACTTGTAGTCTATAGCCAGCAGTCTAAACCGTCCAATTTTTTTTGTCAACCCA
>JAIRMP010000086.1 GCA_031258615.1 Spirochaetaceae bacterium
ACCTTTCTCTTCTTTTTGCACGGAAAAAATTGTTACACCCGGCGGCTTGAGCGGGTACGGCGGGAGCCGCCCAGCCCGCTCTTCAAGGACGACTCGCCAGCCGCCTTGCGGCGGCTAATTCCCCGTGCTCGACAGTATTCCAAGCATGCTCCGCACACCGGCATTATTGGGATCAAGCTGCAACGCCTTCTACAAGTCAGCACGGGCGCGGGCAAAGTCGAATTTGAATAAGAAATACGCACTACCCCGGCCGGCATATGCATCCGCAAAATCCGGGTCGAGCCGGATCGCCTGGGTGTAGTCCGCTATCGCCCGGTCGTAGTCATCTTTCATGGTATACGCATAGCCACGGCCGTAATACACCGCCGCAAGATTGGGGTTGAGCCGCAGGGCCTCATTGTAGTCCGCTATGGCACGGTCGTAGTCCCCTTTGTTCTTATACGCAATGCCCCGGTTGTTATACGCCGCCGCATCATTGGGGTCAAGCCGCAGGGCCTGGGTGTAGTCCGCTATGGCACGGTCGTTGTCCCCTTTGTTCCTATACGCATTGCCCCGGTTTTTATACGCCACCGCAAGATTGGGGGCGAGCCGCAGGGCCTGGTTGAGGTCCGCAATGGCTCGGTCGTAGTCCTTTTTGTTGTTATACGCAATGCCTCGGTTGCAATACGCCGCCGCATCATTGGGGTCAAGCCGCAGGGCCTGGGTGTAGTCCGCTATGGCACGGTCGTTGTCCTTTTTGTCGGAATACGCAATGCCCCGGCCGGCATATGCATCCGCAAAATCCGGGTCGAGCCGGATTGCCTGGCTTTGGTCCGCTATCGCCCGGTCATAGTCCCCTTTGCGGGTATACGCAAGGCCCCGGTTGCTATATGCCGCCGCATCATTGGGGTCAAGCCGCAGTGCCTGGGTGTAGTCCGCTATGGCACGGTCGTTGTCCCCTTTGTTCCTATACGCATTGCCCCGGTTTTTATACGCCACCGCAAGATTGGGGGCGAGCCGCAGCGCCTCGGTGTAGTCCGCTATGGCGCGGTCGTAGTCCCCTTTCGCGGAATACGCAACGCCCCGGTTGCAATACGCCGCCGCATCATTGGGGTCAAGCCGCAGTGCCTGGGTGTAGTCCGCTATGGCACGGTCGTAGTCCCCTTTGTTCTTATACGCAATGCCCCGGTTGTTATACGCCGCCGCATCATTGGGGTCGAGCCGCAGGGCCTGGTTGAGGTCCGCAATGGCCCGGTCGTAGTCCCCTTTTTTCCAATACGCAAGGCCCCGGTTGGTATACACCGCCGCAAGATTCGGGTCGAGCCGCAGTGCCTGGTTGAAGTCCGCTATGGCGCGGTCGTTGTCCCCTTTGTCGGAATACGCAACGCCCCGGACGTAATACGCCGCCGCGACAGCCCTGTCCCAATCGGCGCTCAACAAAAACTTCTTGCATAATGAACCTTCATAACTCATAATTCTTTCTCCTCTTTTCGCGGCGGTTCCTTCCGCCGCATTTGTTAAAAATTGTCCCCTTTTACGCGGGGGCCCTGTTGAATGTTGCTCCAGTACATTCACCTGTCCGCCATTCCGCGCGGGTCCTAATCCGCGGACTTCCTCTATGGAATGATCATCGAAGCCACCGGCCCCCACTGGCCGGCCTGCTCCGCCTCGTCCCGCGACTTTACCAGGAGGGTTTCCGCCGCGGTAAAGAGTGTTCCCAGTTCGGTAAACTCCGCGTCGGGTATCCCCAGGAGGGTTCGCAGGGTCTCGATCAGGTAAGCGAGCCACTTTCGACACATTGCCAGAATCTCAGTTCGAGGTCCCGGCAGCCAATCAGTACTCATAGTTATCTCCTTTAATTTTGATAGATTTAACGGCAGAGATATTTGCTCTAGCGGCAGAGATATTCGCTCTAGCTGGAGAGTTGCCAGCTAGAGCGCCAGAGTCATCCGCTCTAGCCGCGGAGTTCCCAGTCATGGCTGGAGGGTTCCCAACTCTAGCTGGAGAGTTTGCCGCTAGAGCGCCAGAATCATCCGCTCTAGCTGGAGAGTTGCCAGCTCTAGCGGCAGAGTCATTCGCTCTAGCTGGAGAGTTTGCCGCTCTAGCGAATGTTTTATTCGCTAGAGCGGCAGAGGCGTTAGTTTTAGCTATTTTGACGAATGAGGAGTTAGGCGGCTGAAGCATTTTGCCGTCCGGATACAATAAAAAAAGAAAAAGAAGCGTTAGGTATTTGACATACGGTGTTGTAGAGAGTATAACGGGAGCCGTGAGCCGGGAGTCGGGAGCCGTGAGCCGTGAGCCGTGAGCCGTGAGCCGTCAATGGCCATCGGGCGTTTCTTCAAGTTCATAATAAGATTATAGCGGGCTGTAAAAAAAACGTCAAGATTGTCAGCAATATAAGGAAAAGTTCACCCCTTTAACAAGCGATTCGTTCACCTTCCATGACAAAACGCAAAAGCTATTCCCCCGGCGGAAATGACCGGAAACACCGCTTATACACCGCAGTCAAAAATTGGGCGTTTCCTGTTCGCCGGCGGCAGGTCATTCGTAGACGGCGATGGGTGTCGTTATGCCCGCCGTTTCGAACGCCATTTGGAGGGCGCCGGCGCGTTCCTCAAGCGAGGAGGCGGGTAAAGCGGCGCAGACCGGATCATGCGGGCTGGGGCGCGCCTTGCCGTACACCTGCGCCAGCTTTACATTCCCCGGTTTTGCGATTTCGGCTGTAAGTGCGGCCCACGCGCATAGCTCTTCCACGGATGGCGACTCCCCGTTTACCGAACAGTGCATCGTCTGTATCACGCACTCGTTATCACGCGAAAATCTTTTTATCGCTCCGGTAAGTTCCGCAAAGCTGATCGCGCAGCCGTCTATCTTTTCGTACCAGGCCGGACTGCCGGCGTCCAGCTTTATCCAGAGCCGCGCCGAAACAGGCGGGCGTACCGCGTATTCCAGAAAGTTAAAACAGTCCTGCCGCAAAAGCCCCGTGCCGTTGCTTATCACTACCAGACTTGCGCCGGGCGCGCCCGCGTCCCGTACCGAGGCCGCCGCCAGCAGCGCCGGGGCAAAATCAGCGGAAATGGTCGGCTCGCCATTACCGGAAAAACATATATCTTTCACGGGAACATTACGCGCCGAGGCTTCCGCTATCGCTTTCCGCAGGCCGCTCTCCATCACTGTTTGAGAAAAGGGGACATTGCTAGCAACCGGAAAAACCTCGCAGTACTTACAGTCAAAGTTGCAGCGCTTCCTGTCGGGGTACAGGTTTATGCCTATCGAAAGCCCCTCCGACCTGCGCGAATAGACGGGGTACACGATGAGGCCTTCCTCCCTGCCGCGGTGGTTTTTGACGCTGCCGGCATTTTCAACATTCATAAGAAACTATACACCTTTAGGCATAAAAATATCACCAGGCGAACTCCTACGGCTGGACAACCGCCTGCGGCTGGACAACCGCCTGCGGCGGTTGTCTCCGGAGTTTGCGCCGCCAGCCTAGCGGCTGGCTTACCGCGCAAACTCCACCCTCCTTGTAAAGCAGCTCGCAAAGACGACTCGTAACCCTTTTTCTTTCACGCTTAGCGGCTCGCAAGGACAACTCCTAAGCCATTGGCGTACGTTTAGTGCAGGCTGGCCTGCCGCTCAAGCTGTAGGGTTATGGTCGTAATGTCGCATATCTCAGGCGGGCCGAAGTACTGTACCGGGCCCGGATACTTGAAGCGGGTTTTCAACGCCAATTCGTCCCGCAGCGCGGCAAAGGCTTTGAACGGCGCCCCGTTGAGGTCGACCAGCGCCTTCCTGATGACGGGCTTCTTCTCACCCTTACGCTGCTCCATATTCATCAGCATGGTGATGGGGACGCCGCCCACAACCCAGTCCGAAGCGGGCGCGACAAGGTTACGTACACTGGAAATATAGCCGGTAAGCCCGGACGCGATCAAAAAGAAGGCGCTGAACCCCAGGCTGTAGCAGTAGTCCGCGTCAAAATTGCTTGGAAAGGCGGATCGTCCCTCGTATCCAAAGAAATGCCCGATCGCGGCAAATTCCCCGTGGTAAGCCTTTGAAACCTTCATTCCGGCAAGCCTCTTTTCCACAAGATGCATCAGCAGCTTTTCGGTTTCTATCCGCGAAACCTGCACGTTGCCGTGTGGGTCGCGGCCAAGCAGCAGTTGTCTGGCGATTTCTTCCGGGAAACTTTCAAAAATCACAAGGGATGGACGTGAAAGTTTCTTTTCAAGCCACGCGCAGTGTCCCTGAAACGACTTAATCTCATCAAATTCGCTTTTAAACCTTGCCATGATCTCGTTCAACTCGGAGATCAGGGTCTTTATTTCAGGGATAAACTCAACAAGCCCTTCCGGTATCAGGATTACGCCGAAGTTTTCACCGTTTTCCGCCCTTTTTATCACCGCGTTACATATCTGATCGACAACCTGCGACAGGGACAGGCCCAGGTCCTCAACTTCCTCCGAAATAAAGCAGATGTTTGGCTGAGTTTGCAGCGCCGCCTCCAGCGCTATATGGCTCGCTGCCCGTCCCATCAGCTTGATAAAGTGCCAGTACTTCTTCGCGCTGTTCGCGTCCCGCGCTATGTTGCCGATGAGTTCACTGTATGTCTTTACCGCCGTGTCAAATCCAAATGAAGCTTCAATGTGCTCATGCTTTAGGTCGCCGTCTATCGTCTTGGGGCAGCCTATCACCTGTACGTCGCTGCCGTTCTCTATGAAGTATTCTGTCAGCAGCGCGGCGTTCGTATTGCTGTCATCCCCGCCTATTATCACGACCGCGTTCAAACTGAGTTTTTTAGCGGTTTTCAGAGACGCGGCAAACTGTTCAGGCGTCTCAATCTTGGTCCGCCCGGAGCCAATCATATCGAAACCGCCGGTATTCCTGTACCGATCCACCAGGTCAGCGTCAATATCAAAGTATTTACCGGCTATAAGCCCGGAAGGGCCACCCCAAAACCCGTACAGCCTGGATGATGGATTCCCCTTTTTGAGCCCGTCAAACAGCCCCGCGATCACGTTATGTCCACCAGGCGCCTGTCCCCCGGAGAGTATCACGCCTACGTTCAATGCGCGGGCCGTTTTTTCATTCCGCCCTTTCACAAAACGTACAAGCGGCTTGCCGTAACTGTGCTTAAACAACGCTCTCAGTTCATCATGATCGGCAGCCGCCTTCGTTTCCTCCCCCGTTTCGACAGCCACATCCGCCACCGCTTCTTTCAAAATCGCCGGCAGCTTGGGCTGATATCCGTACCGGGCCTTATGAAGATTAGAAAATTCCACAAACACCTCTTACAACAGTAGTAATAAATATAGTTTATCATTTTTTTGTCCGGTTGTAA
>JAIRMP010000105.1 GCA_031258615.1 Spirochaetaceae bacterium
ATCACCTTGTATTCATGGGCGATGAAGGCGTTCGCGCCTTCGGCGATGGCCCCCGCGATTTCTTTCATGGCCTCCGTGCCTTGCCCCAATTTTTTAACGCGGAAAAAATTGTAAACGGCAAACGACACTGAAAGCACGACGGCGGAAGCCGCAAAAACAATAAAGGGTACAAACATAATGCTTAGATGGTCTCCTTTTCAATTCAGGTTTGGATGATTTCCCTGCCAGGCCCAGTATACGCGCGGAACTTTGTGTGTTTCAAGCAGGCAGGCAGGCCAGCCTGCACCAAACGTACGCCAATAGCTGAGTCATTGTCCTTGATATTCGCTGAGCGTGAAAGAGAGCGGGTTTGGCCTGGAGTCCTTGCGAACGGCTTTACGAGACGGGTGGAGTTTGAGGTAAGCCAGCCGTCAGGCTGGTGGCGCAAACTCCGGAGCTCAACGCGTAGCGTTGAGCCGTCGTCCTTGCGAGCGGCTTTACGAGACGGGTGGAGTTTGAGGTAAGCCAGCCGCTAGGCTGGCGGCGCAAACTCCGGAGACAACCGCGTAGCGGTTGTCCAGCCGCAGGCTTGCACGCTGAGCGTGAAAGAGGGCTTGCCTGCGCCGCAGGCAGGCAGGCGGGTTACGAGTCGTCCTGGAGTTTGCGGTAAGCAAACTGCCTTGCGGCGGTTGACACCACCGGCCCGCGTGTGGGTTGTGCGCCGGCATATCCAACAGCGGCAAACCGCTGGCGGTTTGCAAGGTTTCCGAGTCAACCTTGACAGACGCATGACAGGTAAAATATAGTGAGCTGGTATGGAAATTATTACCGGTACAGATAACAAGAGTCCTCAATGTGGCGAAAAACCCTGTTCACGCTGTCCGTGCATGGACTTTTGCCCGCTGGAAAAAGCGATGGCCCTGATAGGCGGCAAGTGGAGGCTTTCCATACTCTGTGCCCTGCACCGTGACGGAACCACACGTTACAATGAGCTCAAGCGAAAAATATACGGTATAACCAATACAATGCTGGCCAACGCGCTTAAAGAACTGGAAGAACGCGGCCTTGTTTACAGAAAACAGTATGCCGAAATGCCGGTGCGTGTCGAATATTCGCTTACAGAGGCCTGCAAAGACCTGCTGCCAATTCTGAACCAGCTTGCCCTGTGGGGCTTAAGTGTCCACAACAGCAAAAATTAAACATCAATTGGAATAAACTCGTCTTTTGTGCAAATGGCGTTCACCTTGCGGTCAAACTTTTCAACCGGTACCTCGTCAATAACCTGACAGGATAGGCAAAGCGCGCAGCAGGCTGATTCGGGGCTTGCCGCAAAGAGCTTTTCGTAGAAGCGGTCATAAAAACCCTTGCCGCGCCCCATCCGGTTTCCAGCGCGGTCAAAGGCAAGCCCCGGCGATATTACCAGCGCCTTGCCGTCCTCAGGATTGAAGACATCCTCCTCGCGTCCGGCAGGCTCCCTGATGTCGAAGGCGCCCGTGATCCACGAGCTCTCATCGCGGCTTACGCGGAAAAAGCGCATCGTAGTGTCCGACTCTACTTTTGGCGAATAGACGGCCTTACCTTCGGCAAACGCAATGTCAAGCAGGGCGGAAGTGTCAAGCTCGTCCGGCATCGAAAGGTAGATCAACACGCGGTCATAGTTTTTCCAAAGATCTGTACCGGCCAGCCGCTTTGCGGCAGGTATTCCTTCGTCCGTAAACTGCTGTTTAGGAAGCGCGTTCAACTTTTGCTTCATAATCTTGCGCAGTTCTTTTTTTGTCATACCAAATTCCCCCTAACTAGTGAACAAGCTGTCTTAATTATCCGCCATGCACCCTTCACTTGTCAATTCAAATGCAGCTTGACATTCAAATGCAGCTTGATCCTGTCCGCCTTTTTGCAATTCCGGCTTCCATGCTGTATGGCCGCATGAGGGGATACTTGTAATTATGCGGTAAATGTTGTTATAGTAATTGACAACTTTGATGTATGGTAGTGGCGATTGATGGGCCGGCAGGGTCCGGCAAGAGTACGATAGCGGAACTGTTGGCAGAGCGTTTAAAGCTTGACGGCGGGAGACGCTTTATATATATAAATTCCGGCAATCTGTACAGGGCCATTACGCTGGCCTGTCAGAGACGCGGGGTGGATGTGCTGGACAAAGACGGGGTCGTCCGTGTTGCGCGGAGTGTCAGACTTGAGTGCGGCGGGGGTGCCGTGTTTTTGGACGGCGTTGACGTGAGCGCGCTGCTTCACGGTGACGGGATAGACAGCGCGGTATCGCAGCTTTCATCGAATGTACCGGTGCGTCACATAGTGAACGCGTTGATCAAAGAGATGGCAGTACAGCGCGATGTCGTCGTTGAGGGCCGGGACATGACTACGGTTGTTTTTCCGGACGCGGAGGTGCGTTTTTACCTTGACGCCTCTGAGGATGCGCGGGCGCGCCGGCGTTTTGAACAGGGGACATCCAGCCTCGGTATTGAAGAAATACGACTTTCCATAGCTGAACGGGACATTATGGACAAAAACAAACCGGAAGGCAGCCTGAGGGTTGCGGACGGCGTTACATATATTGATACTTCATACTTGACGATTAACGAAGTATATGACAAATTAGAAGAGATAATCAGGTTAAAAGGATAAATCATGGGTCAGACGGAAGTGGAAATGGGAACAATGGACGAGGCAGAGTCGATAGATGAAAACTCCCAAACACAAATGCAGGAAGAGTATCTCAAAGCGCTTGAACAGTTGGAAGAGGGGCAGCTTGTTACCGGGACGGTTATGCAGATCGTAGCGGATCAGGTCTTTGTGGATGTGAACTACAAATCGGAGGGAAAGATTCCTATAGGGGAATTTGATGAAGTTCCCAAAATAGGTGACACCGTTTCGGTGATTCTCGAAAAAAAAGAGAATAAGTACGGTGAAGTGGTGGTTTCCAAGCAAAAAGCGGATGCAAAGCTTGCATGGAAAGAGATTAAACAGGCTTATAACGATCATTTGCCTATCAGCGCCGTGATCGAAAAGGTCATCAAGGGCGGATACGATGTCCGCCTGGTAGGTGATATTCACGCCTTTCTGCCTATAAGTCAGGCCGATGTCAAACATATCGATAAGCCTGAAAGCATTGTTGGCGAAACTTTGGATGTTTATATTGAACGTTTCTATTCAAGCAGCAAGCCAAATTTAGTGGTCAACCACAGAAAACTGCTCGAAGAAACGGTCGAAAATAAACGCGCGGAATTCTTTGCGACGGTGCCTGTCGGCAGCGAGATCGATGGTGTGGTAAAATCGTTCACATCCTTTGGCGCTTTTGTTGATTTGGGTGGTTTCGACGGCCTCCTCCATATCCACGATATGAGCTGGGGGCACGTGATGCGCCCTAAGGACTTCGTTAAACGCGGCCAGAAAATAAAAGTAAAGGTGATAAGGATAGACCCTGAGGAAAAACGTATAAACTTGTCGTTGAAGCATTTTACGGACGACCCGTGGGTGCATTTTCAGGATAAGTACCATGTAAACGATATAGTGAAGGGTAAGGTTACCAAGCTGACCGATTTTGGCGCTTTCATAGAACTGGAAGAGGGTATAGAAGGGCTTGCCCACATATCGGAATTTTCATGGGTTAAAAAAGTCCAAAAAGCGAATGAAATTGTCAATATAGGCGATGAAGTTGAATGTATGATACTCGGTTACGATTTACAGGCCGGGCGTGTCTCACTTGGGCTCAAACAGGTCAAGGCAAACCCGTGGAACAACCTGGCGGATCGCTACCCGGTAGGAGCGCGTCTTACACGCAAGGTGGTAAAGATCACCAATGCGGGAGCTTTTGTTCAATTGGAGGAAGGCATAGACGGTTTTCTGCATGTAGATGATCTTTCCTGGACAAGAAAGATCAAGCATCCGAGTTCTGAGTTCAAAGTTGGACAGGAGATAGATGTGATTGTTCTGGTTTCCGATGCGAAAGAAAGGAATATTCGGCTCGGCGTCAAACAACTTGCCGATGACCCCTGGAGCAGTTTTGCCTCGACTTATAAACCGGGCGCAGTGATAGAGGGTGAGGTGAGTTCGATCACGGATTTCGGCGTTTTTATAAAAATTCCCGGCAATATTGAAGGCTTGATACATAAATTCAACCTTGCCGATAAAAAAGAAGCGGACGCCGAAGATGCCCTTAAAAAATATAAGGTAGGCGATAAGGTAAATGCAATCCTGATGGAGGTACAGCCCGATAAACGAAAAGCGGCTTTTTCTGTCCGTGACTACAAGAAAAAAACCCAGCGTGATGAGATTTCCCGCTACATGGCCGCGGAAGAATCGGACGATTCAAAAATTACCCTCGGCGATATGCTTAAATCCCGTAACTCATAGCTGCGGGGTGCAAATTCGAGTTCATATACCCGGTTGCACAGCAGCCCCGTTGCTCTGTGGGGCGGCATTATGTGTTGAATTTAGGAGTTTGAATAAGCGCTTCCGGCGCTTGTTTACATTCGGATGAAAAGCCTCTACCCGTTAAAAGCCGTTTGTATGCACACGACCCAAAGGCCCTGCGCGGAAGCGTACAGATAAAACAACGAATACGAAATTCTTTTCATAAAAGCCCGTTCGTACTTTGGAAGGGGCGCGCCGTCTTCCAGGTATTTTCGTTACAAATCCGGGACGATTTACTGCTATCCGTTATCACTCATGCAAAAGGCGGCTAAAAGTAAAATTGCTGTTGTTATACAGCGCCTTACTTGACTTTTTCATATTTATTTCTCATGCTGGCTGTATGACCGCTTGGGATATGTTAAACAATATAGTAAACGGCTTTCCGTATATCGTCACGGCGTTGTTTTCTCTTGCTGCTCTCACCGGTGTAGTATTGTTTATTGCGGGTTTTACGCGGCGTGGGGTTGATTTCATAAAACACGGCTTTAGTCAGAATTTCGGCTATGATCTTTTGTCGAAACTTGCCACAAAAGACGACATAGCCAAACTGGATTCAGAAATTTCCGGCATGAAAACTGAAATTTCTGGCATAAAAACTGAAATTTCCGGCATGAAAACTGAAATTTCCGGCATAAAAATCGAAATTGACGGTATTAAATCCGAACTTGCGTTTATAAAGGTGAACCATTTTGGCCATTTGAAAAATTACCTCGGCGTTCTCAACGGTATACTTCTCGACAGAGGCGTAATAGACAACGAAGGGAGGGCGCGTCTTGACAATGAAATTCGCTGTATGTAATCCCTGCGCATCCCCGCCGCTATAGAGGCCGCTCATGGCGGCTTTCCATGTCTGTGCAGATGTTGCGACCGGCATATAAGTTACCGCCTTCATTCCTCACAGCCCGCCATTCACTATAAACTGCCCGGCAAAATCAGTATAATATACGGTATGGAAAAGATCAGAAACACACGGATAATCTGTACGATGGGGCCGGCGGTGGACAGCGTCGACAAGATTCGCGCGCTGATCCGCGCCGGGATGAATATAGCGCGCTTTAACTTTTCGCACGGCGATCACAAGGACAAGGCGGAGTCTATAGCGATGGTGCGGAAGGCGGCGGAACTTGAAAAGGCGACGATAGCGTTGCTCGCGGACACCAAGGGGCCTGAGATACGTACGGGGCTCGTGAAGGGCGGCGGGAATATCGTCCTTGAGTCAGGCGAAACGGTGGACGTGATGGCCTCCGAGGACGGGGAAAAGCTGTACGGCGCGGACGGGGCGCTCACGCTGAAAGAAGGGGGCAGGACGCGCGTTACGGTGAGCTATGAGCTTCTGGCGGACGACATCAGGGACGGCGCGCGTATTCTGATTGCGGACGGCCTCTTGTCGCTCGAATTCATCAGCCTCGAAGGACGGGTAATGCGGTGCAGGGTCGAGGCGGGCGGGGAACTCGGCAGCCGGAAGAATGTCAACGTGCTGGGCGTGCACACCCGCCTTCCGGCCATGTCCGCGCAGGACATGGCCGACCTCCGCTTTGCGGCGGGGGAGGGGATGGACTGCGTGGCGGCGTCCTTCATCCGCAAGCGGCAGGATGTAACCACGATACAGAAATTCCTCGCTTCGATAGGTTCCGATATGCCTGTGATAGCCAAGATTGAGGACGAGGAGGGGCTGGACAACATCAGCGACATCATCCGGGTATCGGCGGGCGTCATGGTGGCGCGCGGCGATCTGGGGGTGCAGATACCGCCCGAGCAGGTGCCGCTCGCTCAGAAGCGCATCATAGAGCTGTGCAACAACGAGGGGAAGCCGGTCATAACCGCCACCCAGATGCTCGATTCTATGATCCGCAACCCGCGCCCCACCCGCGCCGAGGCCGCCGATGTGGCAAACGCGATCCTGGACGGCAGCGACTGCGTGATGCTGTCCGGCGAGACGGCCAACGGCGCTTACCCGGAGGAGGCGGTGGAGACGATGAACCGTATCGCGCTGACGGTGGAAGCCTCGGACGTGTACAGGCGGTATCAGCTTGAACGCCGAGGACGCCTCCATCGCTCAGGCGATATGCCGCAGTCGATAGCGGAGTCGGCGGTGCTGATAGCGGAGACGGTAAAAGCGGCCTGCATAATCACGCCGACAATCTCAGGCAACACGGCGCGGCTTGTCAGCAAGTACCGTCCCCTCCGTCCCATCATCGGCGCCTCACCCAGCGAAGAGATACGCCGGAGGATGCTGCTGTACTGGGGCATCATCCCGCTTGCCGTGCAGAACGAGCTTGACAGTGAGGCCACGATACAGGGCGCGCAGAGCGCGGCGATAAAAGAAGGCTTCATCAAGGTGTCGGACAAGGTTGTGTTTACCGCCGGGATGCCGGTCAATTCGCCGTACTCGGCGAACACGATACAGATACACGTGATAGGCAAGATACTGGGACGCGGTCAGCGCGGTTTTGGCGGACGCTGCACGGGCCGCATAGTAAAGGCAAACACGCTGGATGAGGCGTCCTACCTGCTGCGAAGCAGCGGCGGCGAAATCCTGCTGACCCATACCCTGGACAATTCGTTCATCCCGATAATAAGGATAGCGCGCGGCATAATCGTGGAAGGCTCCTCCGAATTCCCGCGCGATATGCTCAGGATGATAAACCCGAACATCGTCTACATCGCCCAGGTCGAAAAGGCTATGGCCAACATTGAAGAACACATCACAGTTACGATAGACGGCACGGAAAAGATAGTCTACGATGGTACAATAGAGTGAAGCGCCAGCGGACAACCGGCGGCAGGCGGCAAGGGCTCCGGTCAGCCGTCTCTGTCCTTGCTGATACTGTCCAGCACACCGTTTACAAACTTAAAAGAATCATCGGCGCCGTAGTCTATGCACAGTTTTACCGCTTCCTCAATGGTAACGGAAGCCGGTATGTCCTTCTGAAAGAGCAGGGAATAGACGCTTAGGCGCATTATCGCAAGATCGACGCGCTTTAGACGGGAAAAATCCCAATTCTGTATCACCGAGCGAATTTTTTTGTCTATAACGGCGATGTTTTCCAGCGTGCCGGCTACCAGTACACGTGGAAACACGAGCGCGGCCTCCCCCATGGCCTTGAGTTTTTCATCATCCACCCAGGGAAAGGCCAGCAGTTCCTCTACAGGCGTACCGGCGGCCTCCCAAGCGTAAAGAGCTTCCAGCGCCAGCACCCGGCCCTTCCACCTGGACATCCTAGTAGTTCAGATTCTCGTTAAAAATTTTGTAAGGGCTGCCCTTCCGCAGTTCGTCAATGAGTTCCTTTTGGGCGCGCTCAATGACTTCCTGCTGGCGCTTCTGCATGATGCTTTGCCTCAGCACCGTTTTGACCGTTTCGCCGTACATCAGGTGGGTATCCTCCAGCGCAAGGAATTTTTTGGGGTACTTGTGGGCAATCTTGATGATGTAGAAACCCCGCGCCGGGCCGGAAGGTATCTCCAGCACCTTTGAAATCTTACCCTGTTCCAGCTTGAGAGCCTCATCAAGGAAGGTCTGGCCCACCCTCTGCTGACCGGCGGCGCTCCTCTGTATGATGCTGCGCTGCGCCACATTGTAACCGGCATCGGGCGCCCTGCCACGTTGCAGCTTTTCGTCAAAAGTATTGGGGTTGCTGTTTATCTCGCGCGCCATTTTGTTCGCATCTTCACGCTTTTTGTTCTTTTCAGTTTCGCCCGCAACCGGAAAAATGATGGCGGAAAATTCAGCGGTTTCGGGCTGCACCAGATCTGTTGAATTAAGCTCGTATTCAGCCAAAATCTCCGCCTCCGTAGGTTCTTTTATTGAACCCAGCACATCCTGCTTTTTCGCCAGCAAGTACTTCTGTATCGTAAGCAGCTTCTTTGCCTGCTCCCGGTACGCGGCCAGTTCCATACCGGTTTGCTGCCTTACGGTGCTGTTAAACTCCGCATCCGTCGGCGGGCGCCCCAGAATCTGAGCCAGTTGGGAGCGTAATTCATTGAACTGTTGATTCACCTCCGCATCGGTAACGCTGATTTTCTCCCTCTCCGCCGCCTGTAGCGCGAGCCGCTCGTTTATCATGCCGTCCAAGACCTCACGTTTCTCGTCCGCATTCAAAATCCGCCCCAGGGCAGCCTCCATCTGCTCAACCCTTACCCTCAGCATCTTGACGCTGATCTGTTCTGTTTTTGTCAATGTTACCGTCGCAACAGTTTTAAGGTCATTCTGCGCCAGCGCGACCGCCGAGGAAAGAAGAACAAGCCCAAATACGATAAACCTTTTTTTCATGTCAACACCTGCATTCAAAAAACACTTCATTTATACCATATATTAGAACAGATAAACATGAAAAAAGCAACAGCGCAGCGGCGTAAAGGCGGGCGCAGGGAATGAAGTATATGTTGAACACAAAAACTATTGCGGAAAAGCACATTCCTGTTATATCATAGGAATCTATGTTGTAGGCGCCGGGCACGGAAACGGCGTCCCGCGGCAGTATGGAAAAGACGCAAGCCGGGCGGCTTGTGTAATCCGGCGATGTTCCGTTGAAAATAGACGGAATGCCAAAACAGGTAATCTGTTGAGGCTGCGCTTCTATCTATCAGGAGGATAAAATGATGGCCAAACTTGCTTTTCCCGCGACGGCGCGGGAAAAACCCACGGCGGCGCGGGGAAAATTGCCCCGATTCAATTCTGCTGCGTTTGGATTTTTGTTTCGGGTACTTGTCTTGCTGCTTGCCCTGGGCACGGCAGCAGGCTGTAAACGCGGTGAAGAAAAAAAGCTTTTAATTTACAACTGGACATACTATTGTCCCGATTCGATCATCGAAAAGTTTGAAAAAGAGTACGGTATCAAGGTGGTGTACGATGAGTACGCTTCCAACGAAGATATGTACGCCAAGATTCAGAGCGGCGGCGCAGGTTACGATCTGGTGTTCCCGTCCGCAGAGTTTATCACAATAATGAAGGAGCAGGGGATGCTGGCAAAGATCGACCGCTCCAAACTATCCAACCTGGGTAATATTGACCCCCTCGTCCTGGAAAAAGCGCTTTACGACCCCAATATGGACTACCACGTGCCGTACTGCTACGGAGCGGCAGGTATCGTGGTCAACAAGGCAAAAGTACCGGACTACGAAAAAAGCTGGTCAATTTTTAGCCGCACCGATTTGAAAGACCGGATGACCATGCTGGACGATCTGCGGGAAGTGCTGGGCGCGGCGTTGATGTCTCTCAAATTTTCGGCCAACTCAACCGATCCTGACGAAATATTCATGGCGCGGGACTTTATAAACAACAACTGGAAGCCTAACCTTGTCAAATTCGACGCGGAAGCCTTTTCGAAGGGCTATGCCTCAGGCGATTTTTGGGTGGTACACGGTTACTACGAAAACATAGCCGAAGAGATACGCGGCAACGAAGAATTGCTAAACAACACGGTATTCATCATACCGGAAGAGGGCGGAAGCGCCTTTCTGGACGGTATGTGCATCCTGAAGGACGCCAAAAATATTGACGCGGCCCACAAATTCATGGACTTTATTCACAGACCGGAAATATACGCGGAATTTGCCGACTATTTTGGTTCGCCCGCAGTCGTCAATGTACCTGCCAGGGCACTGAAAAAGGGGACTTCGTACATCACGGATGAAGATTTACTGCGGACGGAACTGAAACTCGATGTCGGCTCCGCCATCGACTACTACAACGAGGCGTGGTTTGATTCGATCCGCATAGGAAAATAACAGGCATCTAACGGGCAGGGGAGGGGGCTTTAGGGACGACCGGCGGACTGACGCGCCTGCCGGCGCAGGAGCCCTATCAGCGGCAGGCTTAGGAACAGGGCGGTAACGGGGAAGACCGCGCGGTAGCTCAGCATCGCCGCAGCGGAGCCTATCAGCGGGCCGAGCGCCGCGCCTGTTGAGGATACGGACGTGTTGAGGCCGAACACGCGGCCCTGGTGATCGTGGTCGGTGTGCGCGGCCAGCAGCGCCTGGAGCGCGGGCGCTATCCCGCCAAGGAACATGGAGGGGATGACGTGCATCACGGCAAGCTGAAACAGGTTTCCGGCGAATGCCTGCGGTATTACCCCGGCGCAGCCGCCGGCAAGGCATACTGTCACCATCTTCCAGAAACCCAGGCGCGGGCAGAATTTCCCTGAGATTATCGCCCCAAGCGCCCCTGCCGCCGCCCCGAGGCCGAGTACCACCCCAGTATACGAGCCTATGTAACGCGAATCCCCGGAAATTTCCCGCAAAAAAAGCGGCATTATCGGGTTGGCCGTAGTGTTCGCCATCTGGAACAGGAACGAAACGGACAGCAGCAGCAGCACATTGGGGTTGGACGCGAGCAGTTTTATCTCCCACAAGAAGCCGTTACGTTTGAGCTTGCCTTTGCCGCGGGCGCTTTCCACCGGGGCGGCGTGATGCGGGTCTTCCGTCACACCTCGCAGTACGATAAGGGCGGCGGCCAGCAGGATGACGCCCGTCCCCAGGAAGGCGGCGCGGTGTCCCCGGAAGTCAACGATGAGGCCGCCGGCAAGCGGACCCAGCGAATTCCCGACATAGATGCCGGTTTGCAGCAGTCCGAGCGACATGGTAAGGCTTGCCTGCGGCACTATGCCTACGGTGAGGACGCTTGCCGCCGCAATCGTACCGGTGAGGCATCCCTGCAATGTCCGCAGTACCATAAGCTGCCAGGGCGCCTGCACAAAGGTCATGGCGGAAACGATGACAGCCCCGCCAAACATAGCGCGCATCAGCATGGCGCGGCGGCTGTACATATCGGCAAGCCGCCCCCATACGGGCGCGAACACGGCAAGGGCTATAGACGCGCAGGACTGGATCAGGCCCGTCCACAGCTTGAGCCGCTGCGGATCGCTTATGCCTATCTCATCGGCAAGAAAGAGCGGGATGACCGGCATTGACAGCGCAAATCCAAGTATGGCAAGGGTTTCGGCGATAAGGACAGCGGCATAGTTCAATTTCCATGATTTCGTTCTCATCGGCGGTTAATCATATTAAATATAGCAAAAACCGGCAATGTTAAGTAACCTATAGTCCCGCCACGTTTTTACACTACAAAGTTGTGTCTCGGTATTGTGGCGGGGTAGTCTATGCCAAGCAGGAGAGTAAATAGCGTAGACCTCTTTGATCGGCTCTTAGCGAATCTCAAGGTTAGTGTCACCGTTGTGGTTGCTGATCTGTGTGACAGATATTTTTGACGTACCCGGCGAACACATCCCAACGGACAGCCCCGACCGGGGGGGGGGGGGGGTAGCGGCTGAGCTCAGCTTTGCCTGCGGCGTCTTTACTTCACGCTACAAAGCCATGCTTCCAGTGCCAGACAGGGACGGACAGTTCCGAGGAAAACGGATTCTGCCGTTCAAAGTCCGGCAGCCATTCATCGCCGGTTTCCAGTTCCTGGTAAAAACCGTCCTCAATGCCGAATTCTTCGATCCAGGCAAGCGCCGTATCGTACTCTTCCCTGTCCAGAAAACGTGCAGGCGAGGCGGCGGCCAACGGGGAACGCGGCGGCGTGTACTGCGTCATCAGCGAAAGACTCGCCCTGCCGCGGGCATTCCCGGCAAACCAGCGCAGCGCCTCCCTCGTAGATTCCAGAAATCCCGGCAGCACAAGATGACGGATGATAACCTTGCGCTTGTCCTGAGCCATGTCCATCATCTTGAGAATAGCTTTTTCGGCATACAGCGGATAATCGGGCGCGTTGAAGAATTTGGCGGCAATGCCCTCATCCAGGGTTTTTAGATCGGGCAGGAACATATCGATCAACCCGCGCAGGGCTTCCAGCGTCTCTGTCTTTTCATACGAGGAGGAATTCCAAAGACAGGGGATGCTAAGGCCGTCCCCGCGCGCGCGCCGTAAACCTTCCGCGATGGCCGGGACCGCGTGAGAGCCGGTTACAATGTTGATGTTTTCCGCCCCCCGGTTTTGCAGGGCAAGGCAGATCGCGGCAAATTCGCCTGAATCAACTGACCGCCCCATCCCGCCGCGCGAAATCTGCGCGTTCTGGCAGAACGCGCAGCGCAGGCCGCAGCCCGACACGAATACCGTCCCGGAACCGCCCCGCCCGGTAACGGGAGGTTCCTCGCCTCGGTGTATGGAGGCGGCGGCAACGCGGAGCGGCGCGCTTCCGCCGCAGTAAGCGGCGCGGGGAGTTTGACATTGCCTCGGGCAGATACCGCAGGCGGCGCCGGCGCGTTTCGCTAATATAGCAGGGCCTCCACTTCGCTGCCGGCGGAAAGCGCCGCGCCCGCCGGTATGTCCAGCAGGCAGTTGCACCCAACGATGGAAAATATCTGCCCGGACATATTGTCCGCCGGGAATTTTGCCCTGCCGTCTTCGATACGCGCCCTGATGAAGCGCCGGATCGGCCTTGCCTCCAGGTTGCCGTCCAGCTTGACACGCTGTTTCCGTATGGCAAGGTCGTCTCGGGACGCAATCTTGCCCATGACTGGCTTCACTATGAGTTCAAAGCCGGTGAGGGCGGCAAACGGGTTGCCGGATAGGCAGAGCAGCGGCCTGCCACGGTATATTCCACAGAGAATCGCGCCGCCGGGCTTGGAATTGAGCCGCCAAAACAGTTTTTCAACGCCCAGAATCTTGAATACCTCGTGGAATATGTCTTTTTCACCGACACTCACCGCTCCTGTTGTAACAAGCGCGTCCAATTCCTCGATAACGGTGTCTATTTTCGCGGCAACCATGCCGGCCTCGTCCCCGCTTACCGGCAAAAACCTGGGAAAAAAGCCCAATTCCTTCATACGCAGACCGATCAGCGTCTCGTTGCTGTTGTATATCTTGCCGGGTGGAAGCGGCTTTCCCGCCGGGGCAAGCTCGTCGCCTGTACAGAGGAGGCCGACGGAGGGGAGGGCCTTCACCGGGACATCCGCAAAGCCCATCGCGGACAGAATCGCGAGATGGGCAAAACTGAGCCGCTCTCCGGCCTCCACCAAAAGCTGCCCCTTCCTTATATCCTCGCCGGCGCGTACATAGTTTTCGTAAGCGCCGACAGGCTCGCTTACAAGAACTTCCGCGCCGCCGTTTTCGACACGCACATTCTCCTGCATAACCATGCAGTCCAGGCCCGCCGGAAACATCGCGCCCGTCATGATGCGGACGGCGTCCCCCCGCTCCAGCCTTTCCGTATAGACTTCGCCGGCGTAAACTGTTCCGGCAACGCGCAGCCGCGCCGGATTTGCCGGGGAAGCGCCCGCCGAATCGGCGCTACGCAGCGCAAACCCGTCAAACGGCGAGCGGTCAAACGGCGGGTTGTCTATGGGCGCGTACATCCTGCCGGCACAAACTCTGCCCAAAGCCTCGTTTACCGGAATATTTTGGCTATCCTGCCTCGTGTAGACCTTGTCCAAGACGAGGCGTAACGCCTCTTCCGCTGTGATTCGTTCCATGGCTTTTCTCCATTATAACTTTTTTGTAAAATCAAAGCCCGTTTTTGACAGGGCTTTCAGCAGTTTTTCAATGTCTTCCCCGGAAATGGGGCTTTGTAGTGTAAAATCTGATTTTCCGGCAACTTTTTGGGCGGACGGTTTGACGTTTTTTCCGCCGGAATTACAAATCATGATAAAAAACGCGGGTTTTACGACCTCGCGGAGGCTGTTCGATTCGCAGATTATCGGGCCGGTTCCGCCGGATCGTTCCAAAAACGCGGCAAATCCTCTGGCAAGGGCCGACCGCAGGCAGCGCAGCCAGAATACCTGGCTTGCGCCTGCCGCAAGCAGCAGGGATGTATCTTTTGTTCCGGCGCGGGAGTTTTCCTCATCCAGGCAAAAATCCCCGGCTATCGCGCAGGCCCCGCACCCTTGTCCGCCTCGCGGACAAGGGCCGTCCCGGCTCTCAATGCCGGTAACTTTGAGCACGGTAACGGGCGTCCCGTTAAAATGTCTGACTAGCTCGGACGCAAGAAAGGTCTTGCCGGAATTGCGCCCCGTAGACCCAATTAAAATAAGGCGCTCACAGGTTTCCACGTCCAAATTCTACACCCCCACCCCCCATCAAAGTCAATGCAAGCAGGCAGGCAGGCAGGCAGGTTACGAGTCGGCCTTGCGAGCGGTTTTACAAGGAGGGTGGAGTTTGCGGTAAGCAAGCCGAAGGCTAGCGGCGCAAACTCCTATGCAAGCCGTAGGCTTGCACGCTGAGCGTGAAAGCAAGCGGGTTACGCGCTTCGGCCTTGCGAGCGGTTTTACAAGGAGGGTGGAGTTTGCGGAGACAAACGCGTAGCGGTTGTCCAATCGCGTAGTGCGCCGCAAACTCCTATGGCAAGCGTGAAGCGCTTGCCACGCAATGACGGCAGGCAGCCTGCCGCCTGCAAAACAAGAAAGCCCCCCATAAATCTATGTACAAATGTCATTTTTTTACAAAAAATTTTCAAAAATTCAAGCAAAATGCAATCTGCCGTCTATATATAATATGTATGGAGGCATTGATGAAAAATGCAAATAAAACCGAAACCCAAGCCGCCCGCGGCTTGGGGCG
>JAIRMP010000123.1 GCA_031258615.1 Spirochaetaceae bacterium
GCCGCGCCGCCTGATACGCCGGCGATGGCCGCTTCGCCCAGCGCTATGCCGGTGAGCTTTCCCCGCGTAGCGCCGAGGATGCGGAGCACGGCGAACTCCTTCTTCCGTTCGTGGACGGAACCGGAGAAGACCGCCGCCAGCACGATCAGCGCCAGCGCCCAGAGCGCGGCGGAGAAGACGCGGATGTACACGGTGAGCCCGGCTAGAGCCTCCGCGATACTGGAGAATATGCTCTGCGAAACAAGGACGTCCACGCCCTCATTCTCCCGCCTTATCGTGTACGCGAGCGCCGCTGTGTTTTTCGAAGGCTCGGCCTTGACCAGGACGGCGGAAATCGCGCCGTCACCGTACTTATCCGCCAAAAAATTGTATTTTTCCGCGTGGGCGCGGGCTATAAGGCCACGCATCGTGTTCATCGTCATAAAAATTGACGTATCAAGTCCGCTCGCGCTGTCCGAAAGCTGGGCCGCTACCGGGTATTCGTGGTTGAACAGTTTGATGCTGCCGTTAGCCCGGAGGATGATTTTGCTGCCCACCACAACCTGCCCGTCGCTTACCACATCAGAATGTTTTTCCGCTACCCAGGGCTGAACGACAAAATCAGTAACCGGGTCGTACGCGATAAGCTGCACCGACTCGTCACAACATTCGGTTGAAAGGGACGCGAGGAAAAACTGAGGGGACGCGCAGGCTATACCCTCCGTTTTGGCGACCGCGTCGGTGACGCCGGAATCAAAATAGAAGTAGTTTTTTCCGCCGTTCAGCAGCACGGACTGGACCTTTTCCCCCGCCCCCGCCGGGACGACAACCATGTCCGCGCCGAAACGTTTCGTCATCGTGTCAAGGCCCTGTCGAAGATTCAGGGCGAGTAGCGAGCCTCCGAACAGGGTGAAAGCAAGAATCGTTACCACGACCACGAGACAGGCTGTGCGAACCGGTTTTGCCTTGAGGTTTTCCAGCGATAACGCGCCGCTGTACCAATTTTTTTGCTTCATGGCTGATCTCTCCTTTTAATATATACACTACGGTTTTAATAGGAATATATCCGTGCTATCCACTTATGTCAAGTCCAGGCAGGCAGGCCAGCCTGCACCAAACGTACGCCAATAGCTGAGGAGTCGTCCTTGCGAGTCGCTAAGCGTGAAAGCAAGCGGGTTACGAGTCGGCCTTGCGAGCGGTTTTACGATGGGGCTTTACGAGTAGGTAGGAGTTTGCGGAGACAACCGCGGAGCGGTTGCGTAGCAAACTCCGGAGACAACCGCGTAGCGGTTGTCCAGCCGCAGGCTTGCACGTCATTGCGAGCGCCGTAGGCGCGTGGCAATCCACACGCGGTACGAGAAAGTCCCGGTTTGGGGGGTAGCGAAAGACCCGCGCAGCGGGGCTGTAGCGTAGGGGGGCGCGGCGACAACAGTGGCGGTTTGCGACAACGGCGGGGAAATTGCGCCCCCCTCTTAAAGAAAGCGATCGCTGTCTGGAAAATAACACGGGAAAAAACGTAGAATTAAGGGTAGATGAAGGCGCTATGTGTGTCGGACCGTATCGATCCGCTTGTTTATTCGGATTCCGTTAAGCGGCGTTTTGCGGACATAGACGTGGTGCTGTCCGCGGGTGATTTGCCGCTGGAATACCTTGAGTTCATCGTATCAAGTTTGAATAAGCCGCTGTTTTTTGTCTTTGGAAACCACAACTTGAATCAATTTAGTTACTATAAGAGCAGGGGCAGCGAATTTGCGGACAGGCGCGGTATGACGGAGGAAAGGCGGGACATTCCCGGGCTGGGGACGGTTTATGCCGGCGGCAGGGTGGTAAGGGAGGGCGGCCTCTTGATCGCGGGGCTTGGCGGTTCTATGCGTTACAACGGGGGAGGGAATCAGTACAGCAATTTTGAAATGAACATGAGGATACTGGGCCTGCTTCCGGGGCTTTTGTTCAACCGCATACGTTACGGCCGCGCGCTGGACGTGCTTTTGACGCACGCCCCGCCTTACGGCATACATGACGGGAAAGACCTATGCCACAGGGGGTTCAGGGCATTTCTGTGGTTTATGCGGGTTTTCAAACCCAAGTACCTTATTCACGGGCACATACACCTGTACGATTTCGCGGATAACAGGAAAACCGTCTACCACAGTACGGTGGTGGTAAACGCTTACAGTCATTTTGTGGTGGACATTGAGGTAAAATAATATTGAGGTAAAATAATAATGAATAACGTGGTAAAAATACGGGCGGCGGAAGATTTTTCGCGGGCGCGGGCTCAGGCGATGATTTCGAGAATTCAAAATTTTATGAATGTTGACAGGGATAAACTTCTTTCGTTTAACAGCGTGAAAGAAATATTAAAGCCGAAAACCGAGGTGTACCTTGGTATGCGGGAAGTGGAAATAAAACTGATAGTGGGAAGCGAGGGGCGGTATCTTGATTTTAACAAATTCTTTTTTCCGCGCTCTGAGTTTTTGCGTAATCGCTGGCAGCGCGTGGACGAGGCTCATCTTACAAATATAACGCTGCCGCCAATTCTGCTGTACGAGATAGGAGGTGTCTACTTTGTACGGGACGGCAACCACCGGGTATCGGTGGCGAAGGCCAAGGGGGCGGAGTATATCGACGCCGAGGTGATTAGCCTTTCAAGCGAGATACCGATAGAACCGTCAATGAGTCATGTTGACCTGCGGGAGGCCGTGATCGGGTATGAAAAACAGCTATTCTACGAGAAGACGGGTTTTGGCGGGCTGACGGGCGATTACGCGCTGGATTTCAGCAGGACGGGGCGTTACGATGTGATATACAACCATATTCTTGTTCATAAATACTATATGAACCAGAAGCAGAAGCATGAGATTGATTTTAACGACGCGCTGCTGTCGTGGTACAACAATGTGTACAGCCCGATAATCGAGATAATACAGGAAGAAAATATGCCGTCCGTGTTTCCCAAAAGAACGTATGCCGATATGTATGTCTGGATAGCAAAGCATTGGGACAACCTTAAACGGAATTATGGGGCGGATTTTTCGATTGCCGAGGCGGTAAAAGATTTTTTGGACAAGCACGGCGGGAAGAATAAAAAAAAGAGGCGTAATTTTTTTAATTTCTTTTGCCGCATAGCGCCGGTTTTTAACAAACAACAAAAAACAAAACCCCAAAAAAAGCAGGATAAAAAGGTTGAAGTACTACGTTGAGCCGTTGGGGTGCGCGAAGAATCAGGTTGACGCGGAGACCATGATAGCGCGCCTTGACGCGGCGGGGGCGCTGCTCGCCGGGGACCCCCGCGACGCCGATCTTATCATCGTCAATAGCTGCGGCTTTATTGAGGAAGCGAAACGCGAGGCGATCAACGTAACGCTGGGCTTTAGAAAAGAGTATCCCGGCAAAAAAATTATTCTGGCCGGCTGCCTGGCCCAGCGCTACCTGAAAGAGCTGGGCGAGGAGCTGTCAGAGGCGGACGCCGTGATCGGCAGCGGCAGCCTTGACGGTATAGTGCCGCTCGCGTTTGGGTTGACGGGGGCGGGGGCCGCGCCGGCGCGGGTGGAAGAAAGCCCCGCCGGTCCCGCCAGCCCTGACCGACCAGCCCGCGTCAAGCTGCTTTCCCTGCCCGGTTCCGCTTACGTCAAGATCGCGGAGGGCTGCGACAATCACTGTTCGTTCTGCGCGATACCGCTTATACGCGGCGGCCTGCGGAGCGTGAGCATAGACGGCATCGTGTCCGAATGCGGCGCTCTGTTGAAAAACGGGGTTCTTGAGCTCTGCCTCATAGCCCAGGACACCGCTTCTTACGGAACGGATACGGACGGGCTCTGCCGCCTGCCTGAGCTGCTGAAGGCTCTGTCCGCG
>JAIRMP010000151.1 GCA_031258615.1 Spirochaetaceae bacterium
TTGCCGCCTCAATATCCGTTGAGACGGCCTCTACCGCGCTGTCCACCATAAGCCGGAGGATTTCCGTCTTTTCGGCAAGAAGCCTCTCCCATTCGATCCCCGCTTTTTGCTGTTCTTCAGAAATACGCTCCTTTTCACCGTCCCACGCGGCCTTTGCCGTCTCAACATTCTTTGAGACGGCCTCTATCTTGCTGTCCGCCATAAGCCTGACGACCTCTACCTTTTCGTCAAGAAACTGCCGCAGCTCGGCGCTTCTTTTTTCGGCATTTTGATTCATCTCGTTTAACAGGCTGGTCTCCAGTTCGTCTGAATGGCTGGCCGTAGCCGACAAAACCTTTTGCAGCGCGCTGTTGATCGTATCCATATCCTTTTCAAGATTCTGAGCGCGCGCCGCCTCTGCCTGCTCTATCGCTTCGCGGTGTTCCGCGACATCGCGTTCTATTTCCTCCACCGCGTTTTTCAGGTTGGTAACGGTAACTTGTATTGATTGTAGCACGACGCCGGATGTTTCTTTAACGGACCGTTCCGTTTCAGTTTTTATGCGATTCTGTATGTTATCAATAATTTTATCAATTTCATTCAATTTATCATTGGAAGAGGCTACCTTTTCGGCGACAAGCTCAACGTATGCCGATTCTGACCCTATATACCGCAGGTTTTCTTCTACCTTTTCCGTCCACGAGTCCAGTTCCCTCAGGGCAGATTCATATTTTTGTATTCGTGTGTTAAGTTCGTTTACCGTTGCAAGATTCTTGCCCAGGTTTTTTATTTCAGCCTCAACATTCTGTTTTAGCGCCTCCGCCCGCTTAAAGTCCCCGTCAAGTATCACGCTATAATCACGCAGGGCCGCCGCTTTTTCGTCCGTAAGCGCTGTGAATTCTTTTTTTATTTCGTCTTTTAGTTCCTTACCGTAGGCGCGGGCAAGGCGTATGCTCCGGCTGCCTTTGTCAAGGTAGCGGAAAAGCAGCAATGCCGCCAAAACTATTCCAAGTGTAAGCAGGTCCCCGCCATTAAAAAAATTCATCGCCGCTATCTTAGCACATATTCCTGTAATTGACGATAGTGATTGAATATAAAAGTGTCCGCCAGCCCCTGGCGTCCCGGCGGAAAGCGAGGGAAGAGGCAGCGCAGGGCCGTCATCATCCCGGCGTTTTTTGCGCCGGCAACGTCGTAGGCGGGGCTGTTTCCTACATACAGTATACGCTGGGGAGGGGTCTCCAGCGCTTCGGCAAGACGGTGGAACGGAAGCGGATGCGGCTTTAACGCGCCTATATCTTCGCTGGAAAGTTCAGCGTCCCACAGACCGGAAAGCCCCAGTCTGTCTATCTTTTTGCCTATAGGAAAGTCTGACAGCACGGCCAGTTTAAGGCCTCTTTCCCTGAACGAGGAAACGCACTCTTTCACGTAGGAAAACGGCGCTATCCCGGAAAACAGGTTTTCCCAGGAGGCGTATATATGCCGCGATATCAGAGTCTTGACCGTTTCCGTATCGGGCGCTTTATTTCCCGCCCTCAGTATCTCCGCACAAAACCTTGCCTGTAAATCATGGAATGACGCCACGGCAACGCCTTCCCGCCTCAATCTGCGGCGCGCCCCGGCAAAAGCCCAAAGCAGCCGCAGGCAAAAAAGCGCCTTGGGGAGGACACGCAAATAGAAACGGTAATTGGGGTAAAGTGTGCCGTCTATATCAAAAGCCACGGCATCAATATTGTTCAGCATAAATCTAGTTTACCGTACACCAACAACCAGGAATTGGCAATGCAGGACGGGCAATTCCGAATTCAAAAAAGAAGTGATATACAGGCCAGATGGGACGGGAATAATGAACCGCCACTCCGCTCTGCGCTAAACTTGACCCACGGAATCATGCGATGTGCCGCCGGTAAGCTGGCAGAATATTTCATCAACCCTATCCATATCTTAGTTTATGTCGAAACTTTTTCTTGTCAGCATAATCCATCACCAAGTTTTTGGCTTTTAGCAGAGTGAAGCATGAAGTATTCCAACGATGAAAAACATTTGTGGGCTAAGTTTAGCCTTCAGAGCGGAGCGGTTCATCGAAAAAGCGTACCCGGCGCCGGTTGCCATGCGGTAAGGTGAGTTACACTACGGAACCTCCAGACCGGCACGGCGGGATGCAGGTATGGAACTGTTCCGCAAGGAAATAGTGTAGTAGGCTGCGGCCTCTACATACCCGGCTCATACAAGCGCCGCTGGTTCACTCATCTATTTTGACCGGGCCGTTCCTACCACAAAAAATCCATGTTTACATCCTCGTAGCTGCCGGAACCGTCACGTTGCGGCTGCGGGATCAGTTTGTTAAGCGTCCGCTTGCATTTGATCAGCGCCAATCTTGAATCTATCGTTCCCTTGGGGATACCCGTAACCTCCGCTAACTCGCTGTTTGACGCCTCGATCCGTATTGACTTGAGACATTTCCGCATCTTCGCCAAACGCTTGCGGCCTCTATCCAGATACCGTGAAAAAAGCCTGTTAAAATACGTATTTTCATCTTTTTGGGACAGCCACTTCTCGTAGGTAAGACAGCGGTAGTACAGGCAATGCGCGGAGTCGCTCAGCCTTTGCAGCTTTGTAATCTTTTTTATTTGCAGGCGGCGCAACGTATTAACCATTTCTCCCAGCACATCCGGGTCCATGCCGATTGCGGCGGCAGCTTTGTCAACCAGGCTGTCCGATACGTAGTAGAAAGACTTCAACAGTACAAGCATGATATGTTTTTGCAAATTTAAGTCACAATTTACATACATTCCGTCACCTGATTCATCATCTATTTCAGGTTCACAGACAAACGAGTCATAAAATGATTCATCGCTGCTTGCACTCCAGCAGGCAAGCTCCGTAGCGGTTCGCTTCCGGTCATACCGCCTGTAATGGCGGTATGAATAACGAAGCGTTGCTGCCATGTAAACGCTGAATGACGCAATGCGGCTATCATAGTGGTCTATTACGCGCTGCATTGCCGGGTAAAACCAGCATAAAAAATCGATACGATCGCTCTGGTTTTTGAAGGCCAGCCCATAGTGTCCGTTGGGACATTCCAGCACGTGCCTAAAGATACTTGTCTCAAGCTCATGCTTACTCAAATTCCCGTCAACATACTGCTGGTAAAATAACGATAATTGTGTATCATCGTTCATAATTTTACTCCTTGAAAAAAGTTATGGAATTATTTTTGCATTGGCTTGGCGCAAAAACTAATAAATTTTATTTTTTCCGCGATATTTATACACGTTTATCATATTTTGCGTTTTCAGATTATGTGTTTTTCAAAATGAATCAGGAGAGGATAACTTCGCCGTTACATGCGTACATACTGAATGTGCGGAGTTGGCGCAAATGCCGGGTTTGCTTTACAGGGAACTCCCATATTCCGAAAGCTAAGCGTTATTTTCACCGTGAAGGCAATGCGTATAACCCACCGGGCGGCTGCCTTTCAGAAGACGCTCCTGTAGCAGCAGCATTTCTTCTTCCGGCGAGTTTGTCGCGTGATCGTAGCCCTTCAGGTGCAGGATGCCGTGAATCAGGAGGCGGCGCAGTTCTTCGTCTTCGTCAACATTGAACGCTTTGCTGTTGGACGCAAGGGTTTCAAGCGATATGACAATGTCGCCGCTTGCGTAACGCCGCTCGCCGTCTTCGGTAAGCGTTTCGCCCAGAGGAAACGACAGCACGTCCGTAGGCTCATCTTTGCCCCGGAAACGCCGGTTAAGGCCGCGGATAAAACCGTCATTGCAGAAAAGTACGGAGATGTCCCAGTTATCGCAGGAGAGTTTGTCGCAGACGGCGGCGGCAAATTCCGCTGCCCGCCCCGCCCAGTCAGGCAGTTCCACGCCTTCCGCGCCTATGTCTACCCGGTTCACCTACACCCCGGCGTCGGAAAAGGGCGGCGCGCGGCGGAGAACCGCGCCTATGCAGAGGTTTTCAGGCAGGAGGAGACCCGGATCGGCTTCCAGAATGGCGAAAGCGTCCACGCGGGCGCGGGCAAGCTCAGCGGCGTCACGAACCGGATCGGCAATCCCAAGTTTCAGATACCCCGACTGTTCCGTACCCGCTATCTGGCCGGGGCCGCGCAGCTTTAAGTCCTCCTCCGCAATCATAAAACCGTCACTGTTTTCGAGCATCACTTTTAGACGCTGTTTGCCGTCTTCTGTAAGCTCATCGGAATAAACCAGGAAGCAAAAAGACTGCGCCTCCCCGCGTCCCACGCGCCCGCGAAGCTGGTGCAGGGCGGAAAGGCCAAAACGTTCAGCGTGTTCAATCACCATGCACGCCGCGTTGGGCACGTCAACGCCCACCTCAACAACGCTTGTCGCAACGAGTATCTTTGTCACGCCGGTACGGAACGATTCCATTATCCGCTTTTTCTGTTCTTCATCGATTCTTGAATGAACGAGCGCAAGCGGTATACCGGGAAAAACTTCTTTGGCAAGCCGGGCCGCCATAGACTCGGCGTCTTTCAATGTTTGTTGAATAAGCTCGCCCGGCCTCTCGTCCCCCCCGCCTTCGATAAGCGGGTAAACAAAGTAAGCCTGCCTTCCCTGTTCAAGCTCGCGCCGCACAAAATCGTAGACCTTTTTTTCGTTGGATTCTCGCGCAAGGTGAGTCGCTATAGGTTTTCGTCCGGGCGGCAGATCGGGAATCACGGAAATATCCATATCGCCAAAGACTGTCAGCGCAAGCGTGCGCGGTATGGGAGTCGCGCTCATCATTAAAAGGTCGCAGCGCTCCCCCTTTGCCAGAATTGCCTGACGCTGGGTAACGCCGAAGCGGTGCTGTTCGTCAATCACAACAAGCGATAATTTTTTGTAAACAACATTGTTGGAAAACAATGCGTGCGTACCAAGAATTATATCAATATCACCAGCGGCAAGCGACCTTAAAAGTTGATTCCTGCCTGATGTTTTTATATTGCCTGTAAGGAACGCTACACGGATGCCCAGCGGTTCAAGAAGGCGGGCGGCGTTGTCAGCGTGCTGCTGCGCCAAAAGTTCTGTCGGGGCCATAATCGCGGCTTGAGCTCCGAAATCAACCGCTTTTAGCGCCGCCAGAAACGATACGAGCGTCTTACCGGAGCCTACATCACCCTGCAACAGCCGCGCCATAGGGCAGGCGCCGTCCATATCGCGGTTAATGTCCCGTAAGGCAGCCTCCTGCCCCTTTGTCAGCGCGAACGGAAGGCGCTCCAGGAGCCGCTTTTGCAGCGGCGTCTTTTCGCCGTCCGCCGCATAACGCGCCGCGCCGCTATGCGCCGCGCCGCCGCTGCCCAGGCTTTTCCGTTCAAGGGAACGTTTCCCAACAATGATTTCCAGGTAAAAAAGTTCTTCGTAGATGAGAGTTTTTTTTGCGAGCTCAAGTTCGGAAATAGTTCTTGGAAAATGTATAGTGTTGAGCGCGTCCGCCTTTGAAAGAAGGTTGTCGCGTTTTATTATTGAAGCGGGCAATTCATTTTCAAGCGGGGCGGCGTACTGGCGAAGCGCGTTCCGCATAATGGCGCGGACATAATTCTGCGTAAGCCCCGCGCTCAGCGGGTACACGGGCAGTATGCGAAAAAAATTTGTTTCCGCCGCCCCCTCCCCCGCCGCCTCGAATTCAAACGATGTTGATTGCAGCTCTCCGTATTTGTATGAAAAGCTGCCAAAAATCCGGTAGCGGTTTCCCGGTACAAGCTGCTTTTCCAGGAACGGACGGTTGAAGCAGACGAGTACCGCGCGGGCCGTCTCGTCCGCTATATACACCTTCAGCGTTTTCATCCTTCCTAACTGAGCCAAGACATTGCTGACGACAGTTACAACGGTACAGACTGTTCCCCTGTCAAAATCACGGAGCGGAACAGGGCGGCTGCGGTCTTCCCAATCACGCGGGTAATGGCATAATAGACGGCCAACATTATGTATTCCCATATTGAGAAACGGCTTTATTTTAGCCGGGCCCGCGCCTTTTACACGATCAAGGGACGCCGTTAATTCCCGTAAAAACAACTCTGTATTTCCTTAAATTGGAAGCCCGATAAAAAGTTTTTGAAGCAAATGCGTAATTGCGCCGAGCGCGGCTCCCAAAAACACTAACACGGCTATGGCCGCGATTAAACCGGTCAAATAGTGGACGATCCTGTTTTGAAACAGAATTCTATTTATGCGGAACTGAATGGGGGACGCTATGGCGTCAATAATTCTCCAAAAAGGCGCGTACGTGTTTGCCCTTGCAATGTATGCAACGAGGCGCAGTATCAGAACAATTGTAAAAAAACCCATGATGAAGGATGCCGCGGACCAAACCGCACTGAGGCATATTGCCAGAATTATCCCTATGCTTATTCTGCCGAAACGCGCAATGGTTGATACAATACTGTTTACGACTGAAAGAACGGCGAGCGCGGCGACGGGTGAAATATCTATGCTGCCGGTGCGGAGGCCTGTAAATCTCCTGAAATAGTTCAGGTACGGGTCCGTAATTCCGCAGAGTATATCAAGGGGGCGTCCGGAATAGCCGCTCCCGCTGAACCATGAAAGGAATATCCGTATAAAAATCAGTATAGTAAATATGTTAAGCGCGCCGCTCAATACAGCCATTATAGTTTGTATCATTTTCCCTCTCAATCACGCCAGCCAGGCATCCTCGACAACGGAGCAGCCTTTAAGCGCATTCAGATGCTCGTTCCTTGGCGCGGCGCTCAACGCCATGCTGCGGAGCCTGATCTCGCGATCGTCAAGCGGCAGATGAAAGTAAACCGAACATGAACCTGAGTACTCGCAGATACAGTCCCGCAGAGGGTACAGGTCTTCCATCTTTTTTATCGCGTCTTTCTGCAAACGTATATGGAGTTCCTGCCACGCCATCTCGTCCGCGCGCGAAATATCGAGCAATTCCTTGAATATAAATCCCTGCTTGTCATCCCGCTTGTTGTAAGTCCCCTTGAACGCGATAACCGTATCAACGGCAAGACATTCACTGTACTTTTCCCATTCATCGCAAAAGAAAGTTATGTCCGCGCTGCCGTTGTAATCCGTGATACTGCCGAAACCCATCATGCGGTCTTTATTTTTTCCTTTTGTTATTTGGTACGGTTTAAGTGATGAAAGGATCCCCGCAAGCGTAAACAACTCCCCTTCCTTTGCCGTTTCAAGACGCGCAAGGTTTACCTTTACCGCGCGTTTCCAGAAATCTTTATACCGGTCCAACAGCGATATTGGCGCGGCGGAAAAACCTCCCGAACCCGCGCTGTTTGATTTTGAGGCTTCCGCCGAAACCGCCCCGGGCGCGTCCGCTGCCGTCAAAGCTGCCGCGCCTTCTATATCAAACACTTCTTTTACAATTATCGAAGGCTTTTCATTGCGAATTTCAAACTTGCCCTTTACCGCCGCTATGATGTCAACGGCAAGCTTATCGCGGTACTTCTCCCACGTATCAGTAAAAAATGTAAGCTCTATGTCGCCGTTGTAATCGGAAAGAACGCCGCTCCCCATAAAGCCGCCGGCATTCCGGCCCTTTTTAATTTGAATCGGGCGTAGCGTTTTTATAACGCCCACAAAAATATAATCAAGCCCGCCAAGTATAGTTTCTGGCTTTGATATATCGGCTGTTACAAGCCGCCGCCATGTTTCTCTGTGTTCGTCAAGTGGGTGACCTGAAAAATAAAAACCTATAAGGTCTTTTTCCATGCGAAGTATTTCGCTTCGCGGCCATTCCGGCGCGGGTATAAACTTAAAATCATCGTATTCTTTCTCGCCGGAATCTTCAAACAAAGATCCCTGCGCCGAATTTTTATCTTCCTTTTTTTTCTGAGCGTACTCAACAGCCCTTTCCAGATTTTCCACCAGCGTAGAACGGCTCATACCAAAACTGTCAAAGGCCCCCGTCTCCACCAACAGCTCCACAACTTTTTTACCGACAACTCTTATATCTATCCTGTCAAGAAAATCCATAAAATCTTTGTACGGCCCCCCGTCCCCGCGGGCGCGTATAATTTCATCGGCGGGACCCGCGCCTATCCCCTTTACGCCGAGCAGTCCGTAAAATATTTTATTGCCGTGAACGCTGAATAAACGCTCCGAATTTTGCGCGTCAGGCGGCTCTATCGTTATACCCATCTTACGCGCCTCGTCAATGTACACAAGAAGTTTATCTGTGCTGTTAATCACGGTAGTAAGTTTCGCCGCCATAAATTCAACGGGAAAGTTCGCCTTCAGGTAAGCGGTCTTGTAAGCGATAACCGAATAAACCGCCGCGTGACTCTTGTTAAATCCGTATCCCGCAAACGGCAGCAGTATTTCAAATATTTTATCGGCGAATTCTTTTTTAAATCCTTTTCCGACAGCGCCCGCTATAAACTTTTCTTTTTCGGCGGCCATCACATCAACTTTCTTTTTACCCATTGCGCGGCGCAGCAAGTCCGCCTGACCCAGACTATAACCCGCAACCCGCTGGGCAACCTGCATTACCTGTTCCTGATAAACGATAACGCCGTAAGTTTCCTCCAGAATATCTTTAAGACATTCATCGGGATACTTTATAGGCTCAAGGCCGTTTTTGCATTTGATATACTGCGGTATATAATCCATAGGACCGGGACGGTACAGAGCGTTCAACGCTATCAAATCCTCTATCTTGCCCGGCTTAGTCTGCTTCAATATATTCTGCATACCGTCAGATTCAAACTGAAAAATCCCCGAACTCTTTCCTTCACCAAGCATTTCAAACGTCGCCTTGTCATCTTCCGGTATTTTTTCTATATCAAAATTCGCGTACTCACCGCCCTTGTTACGAATTATCGTAACGGCGTTCTTTATCAAATCCAGATTTTCAAGACCCAGAAAATCCATCTTTACAAGACCGGCATCCTCTAGCTGATCCATTGTAAACTGCGTGGCTATGCCGCCCGTAGTAGCGTCACGGTACAGCGGCACATAGTTATCCAGCTTGGATTTTCCTATCACAACGCCCGCCGCGTGAAGCCCGGTATTCCGCGCTTTCCCCTCAAGTTTACGGGCAAAGTGAAACAACTCGGCGTAACGCGGCTCCTTTTCAAGCTCGGCAAGTTTAGGCTCCGCCTCAAACGCGCTTTTAAGAGTCGTCTTGGGCGTTTCAGGAATCAGACTCACAATCATGTTCGATTCGTTAAGCGGAATATCCAGAACCCGCGCAACATCTTTTATCACGGCGCGCGCCTTTAAAGTCGTAAACGTGATTATCTGCCCGACACGCTCCGCCCCGTACTTCTGAGTAACATAATCTATCACTTCGCCGCGGCGTTCCTGACAAAAATCAACGTCAAAGTCCGGCATTGATATACGCTCAGGATTCAAAAAACGCTCAAACAGAAGCCCGTACTTTATCGGGTCAACATCAGTGATTTTAAGAGCGTAAGCGACAATAGAACCCGGCCCCGACCCGCGCCCCGGCCCGACAGGAATATCATTTTTTTTCGCCCAGTTTATAAAATCCGCGACTATCAGAAAGTATCCGGTAAAACCCATGCTGGTTATAGTTTTTAACTCATACTCGGCGCGTTCCTTTATCGCCTCACCGTATGCCCCATACCGCTCACTAAGCCCCTCAATAGTGCAGGCCCGCAAATATTCATCAGAGTTTTCATAACCGAGCGGTATATCAAAGGCCGGCAGATAGTTGACCAAATCCTTCGTCGCTACCTTAGGAATTTCAGTCTTGCACCGCTCCGCTATCTTTATAGTATTTGCGACAGCCTCAGGATATTCGGGAAACAAGGCCGCCATCTCGTCCGCCGATTTCAGGTAGAACTGGTCACCCTCAAAACGCAGCCTGTTTTCGTCCGCGCGTTTTTTTTTCGTCCCTATGCAGAGCAGGACATCATGGGTAACGCTGTCCGCCTGCTCCAAATAATGCACATCGTTAGTAACGACAAGCCCTATGCCCGTTTTCCGCGCTATCTCGATTATAACAGGGTTAGAGTCCTTCTGCGCCTTGATGCCATGATCCTGTATCTCAAGGTAGTAGTTATCCTCCCCAAATAAATCCCGAAACCACAGCGCCCGCTTTTCCGCCTCATCCTTCTTTCCGGCGAGTATCAGGCGCGGTATCTCCCCGGCAAGACAGGCGGAAAGACATATCAAACCCTCGTGATATTCAACGAGCAACTCCTCATCAATGCGCGGCTTGTAGTAAAAGCCCTCGGTATAGGCGCGGGAAGCGAGCTTCAATAAATTGCGGTAGCCGGTCTCCCCGGTAGAAAGCAGCACGAGGTGGTATGACTTCCCTTCGCTCTTCTCGTCATCATCATCCGGCGAGTGCTTCAAGCTCTCCCGTTCATGCCGCGACCCCCGCGTCATATAAAACTCACAGCCAATTATAGGATGAACGCCCGCCTTTTCGCAGGCGTCCCGAAATTTCAGCACCCCGAACATATTTCCATGGTCAGTTATCGCAAGATGCTTCATCCCCAAATCCGCCGCCCGCCCCGCCAAATCCGCCGCCGTAGCCGCACCGTCCAGCAGCGAAGCGTCCGTATGCACATGAAGGTGCGCAAAATCACTCATACCGCCAGTCTATCCCATCCCTCCCCAATTTTCCAGCAGCTATCACAGCGATAAGTGAAGGAGGCGGAAGGTGGGAAGCCTCCCACTGTCATCAATTTAAGGGATGTCAATTTAAGGGATAGACACACTTTCCAAGTTGTGATAAACTAGAAGAAGGGAGGGTATCATGGAAAAAAAAATTGTTTTGAACTGGTCTGC